>JAQICO010000080.1 GCA_027858495.1 Spirochaetaceae bacterium | reverse complement strand
ATTTTTGAAGCCTATTATGAATTAATAAAGAAATATATATATAAAGCAAATAGAGCTAAAAATTTAATAAGATTCAATAATCTCAATGAATATTTTACATTAGGTATACTTGATTTTACTTAGGTTTATCTTCATCATAGTAGTTATGTTAATACAGCCAAGAATACTTAAGGGATTTAGAGATTCCCTGCCTGAACAGGAAATAGAAAAATCAGCTTTAATAAAAAATCTAGTTAAAACCTTCGAAAGTTTTGGCTTTGTTCCCATAGATACACCGGCCTTGGAATTAACCGAAGTTCTGCTAGGAAAAGGTGGAGGCGAAACGGATAAACAGATGTACCGTTTTCAAGATAAGGGAAAACGGGATGTTTCAATGCGTTTTGATCTTACGGTTCCCTTTGCACGCTATATGGCACAACACTATTCAGAAATATACCTGCCTTTTAAACGTTACCATATAGCCAAGGTTTGGCGTGGAGAAAACACACAACGGGGTCGTTACAGGGAATTTTTTCAATGTGACTTTGATATGGTAGGAGTAGATTCGGCATCGTCTGATTTTGAAATTCTGATGATGATGAAGGCTTCCTTATCGGCTCTTGGAGTAGATAAAGCTACCATTCATATTAACCATCGAGGTATCTTTAACCGATTTCTTAACCACTTAGGGTTGGCAGAAAAATCTGTTGAAGTTCTAAGAATGGTAGATAAATTAACTAAAATTGGCCGGGAAAAGGTATTACAGGGACTATCTGAATATACGGAAAAGGATAAAGCAGAATTAATACTGGATTTTATTGTTGCTGAAGATAGTTTTGAGAAAACCTTGAAAAAAATGTGCCGTCTTGCCGGAGGTCCTGGTGAGGACAGCCAAAGAATGGAAGATATTTGGGCTATGGCCAAAGAGCTTGAATTACAAGAGGGAATAATTCTGAACCCAAGTATCACCCGGGGATTAGATTATTATACAGGATTGGTATATGAAACCTTTTTGGATGAACTACCCGGTCTTGGTTCTGTTTGTTCGGGAGGGCGTTATAATAATTTAGCCAGTCTTTATAGTAAAGAAGAACTTCCAGGTGTTGGAGCCTCGGTAGGGCTAGACCGACTTTTAGCAGGATTAGATGAAATTAATAAAAATAATCTTAGAAAATCACTTACGGATGTTATAATATTTAATATGGATCCTCCTTTATCTGGTCAATATCATAAAATGGCTCAGCAACTAAGGAAACAAGGTATTCGCTGTGAGGTTTACCCTGCTAAAAAGAAATTACAGGGTCAATTTAAGTTTGCAGAACAAAAAGATATTCCTTTAGGAATTATTTGCGGCGTTCAAGAAATGGAAACAGGAACTCTTAACCTAAAGGATCTTAAAAATAGAGAAAGCTGGGAAAGCATTTCCTTGGCTGAAGCCATAGAAAAAATCATCGCTTTTCTGGATAGGGAGATTATTTGAATCCCAAAGAATTACCAGTATATAAAGAAAGAAATAAGATTCTTTCAGCCCTGGAAGACAATCAGGTTATCGTAGTAGAAAGTCCCACAGGTTCTGGAATGACCACACAAATCCCCATAATTTTGCATGAAGCCGGTTATACCAACCGCGGAATTATTGGTATAACCCAGCCACGGAGAATAGCTACTCTATCGGTATGTGATTATATTGCCAAGCAGCTTGGTTCAACCGTACCCGGAGAAGTTGGGTATAAAATGCGTTTCGAAGATCAGACGGTTCAAGAAACGCGAATGAAAATACTCACCGACGGTACTCTACTTCAAGAAATGAAAACCGATCCACACCTCAGCCGTTATTCCGTGTTGATGATTGATGAAGCCCATGAACGTAGTTTGAATATTGACTTTATATTGGGGTTATTAAAAGAACTTGTTCTGGAAAGAAAGGACTTAAAGGTAATTATATCTTCTGCAACCTTAAATACCGAAGTATTCAGCCGTTATTTCTACAATTGTCCTATCGTTTCCATCGATACACCGGTTTTTCCCGTACAAATTGTATACGATGCACTGGCTGTGGATAATAACGAAGAAGTTCTTTACGATAAAATAACCAATATTGTAGAACGTCTTCTTTCTGAAAAACGTAAGGGAGATATCCTAATATTTCTCTCTGGAGAAAAACATATAAAAGAAACGGTGAATCGCCTGAGTCTTTCATCGGTGAAACGAAAACTTTATCTCATACCATTATACGGTCGGTTGAGCAAAGAAGAACAACATCGGGTTTTCGATAAGACTCCCTTTGGAAAAACTAAGGTAGTTGTTTCCACCAATATAGCTGAAACATCGCTTACCATTGACGGAATTACCATGGTTATTGATTCGGGTCTTTTCAAAATGAATCTATATAATCCTTTAACCTTCACCAGTTCTCTGGTAGAACGAGGCATTTCTAAGGCTTCGGGAAATCAAAGAAAAGGACGAGCAGGAAGGACCCAGCCCGGCAGCTGCTACAGGCTGTATAGTAAAGAAAGCTTTGATGCTAAAGAGGCATTTACCCTGGAAGAAATCTATCGCACTGATTTAGCAGAGGTTGTTCTTCGTATGGCGGAATTGGGTATCGAGGATTTTTATAGTTTTGATTTCATCTCCTCTCCTGGTAAAAAGGGAATACAAGGAGCCGTTGAAACACTGCAGCAATTAGAGGCTCTTGATAAGAACAATCATGTAACCTCCATAGGTAAGATGATGTTACGCTTTCCATTGGCACCACGGCACTCTAGGATGATTGTGGAAGGAATAAATAGATATCCCGATGTTCTTGGTGAGGTGTTAATTGCAACATCCTTCCTAAGTACCAACAATCCCTTTCTCTTTCCTCAAGGTGAAGAAATGGAAGCACGAAAGGCACAACACCATTTCCGTGATGAACTGGGCGACTTTTTATCCTATGTGAAGGTCTTCGATTCCTTTGTAAGATCCGAAGATAAAAAGAAGTTTTGTGAACGCTATTATTTAGACGAAAAGATAATGAATGAATTGGTAAACATCAACGATCAACTATCTCAAATAGTCAGCGAAATAGGTGTTCCCATCAGCCGAGGTGGACCTACAGAAGATTTCCTTTGTGCTTGTGCTAGAGGGCTTATTCAATTCGTCTGTGTAAAATCCGCCCGGGGTTTATATCGAAGTTTAACCGCTGATAAAATAATTATTCATCCGGGTTCGGTAATGTTCAGAGAAAATCCCCCCTATTTAATGGCTGGAGAAATTATGAAAACCAGCCGCATGTACGCCCGTTCTGTATCTCCCTTAAAAAAGGAATGGATTAACAGGGTGGATAAATCTCTTTTGAATGAATTAAATAATTTTACAAAGAAAACACCTAAACGTGAAGAGACATTGCGTAAAGATGCCAAGGCAAATAGCTTCATAATTAACCAAACATCCTTTCCTTATACGGTGATACAAAAACGTAAGGGAAGAAAGAAGACCATAGCCCTATTAGAATGGAATAAATTGTGGAAGGCGGTAAAAAATCTGAACAAAAGGGATATTCCCAATTTTGCTGAAGCCCGAGGAATCCTAGTTCTCAATGGTGTTGAAGTAATTTCCAATGGTCGGATTAATACCTTGATTAAGGTGGTCCAGACCATCAATCCCAAAAAAGATATTATTAGTGGTATCCCAGAAAAGAATTACCATCTGGAGAATCCAGCTCATATAAAGGGCCTGACAGAACAGCTTAACGACTTATTAAAACTTGTAACATCCGGTAAAAGAAAAAAACGCGGTATGGCTTTTTTAAGTCTACAGACAGATTATGTTGGACATTATTGGTTTAAAGCTGCACATAGTTTTAATCAAGCTCTATCTGAAAGTTTCGCATCTCTAGAAAAAATGGCCGATGAAGCACCGGAAGATTTACCGGAAGAACAATGGGGAAATATCAATAGAGCCTACAGAAAGTTAGATAAACTATATACCTATTAATGTTTATGTTCATAATAATTAATAAAATGCCCATAATCCAAATAGCTGGATAATGGGCATTTATTATCTATAAACCAGATCTTCGGGCATACGGAAGGGGAATAAGCTGTAATCCCTATCTTGTCCCAGATCAGATTCCTGGCTATCAAACAGTGTCATGAGATAAATCAAAACATTACGAATCTGACGGTAAAGAAGAATGACCATTTCTTCTAAAGGTCTTTGCTCTTGGCTATGAAGGACCAAATCGTCGCTAAAGGGAATACGCAGGCTGTTGTTTATCCAGGACAATTGACGGTACATCCCTCTACTCAAATCGTAATGAATATTAAAAATAGCGTGTAACGAGGGATTAGGATTTTTTTGTATAAAATCCCGGACTTCGCCACCATGATAAAAAAATTCCTCTAGTCCACCTCGGGTTAATAGAGGTTTTCCAAGATATAGGGCTAGTAGAGATGCTACCATTTCCAGAATCTCCCAGCCGATTAAAAAACTGGTTTCCAATAGATTCTCTCTCAGACTCATAGACTTAAAATCCTTAAGTTTAGCCATGGGAGCAAGCATTTCTGCAATGTCCAGGTTACCCTCTTTCCAACAAGCCATGGCCAATATATATCGACCCGCAAGATAACGTTCCTTTACCCGATTGAATCCTGAAACTAATTTATAATAGCTACCCTCTTCCCGGTTAATACCTATATTTCTAGAATCAAAAACAGCTCTATCTCCTAGAGCATAATCACAACGACTACAAAAGCTGCAGATATTTAGATACAGCCTGTTCTTCACCGTAAATCCAACATAATAATGCTCAAAATCCCCCTCGGTCTCCATTGAGTTATGTGGATAGGATTCTGAGTCTTCCCGTTTTTCAGTAGATAATACTTTTTCAAGCCATTGTTTTTTTTCCAGGAATAAATGGTGTTGATCTCTTTGCTCTTTATTCTCTAGGATATTTTGTATGACATGCCATACTTCCTTCTGGATGATATCCTTATTTTCTGAGTTGTATGATGACAATTCCAGCATTAAACTCAATTTCCTATCGGTAATATCTATCTGATTTTCCTGTAATTCAAGACATTGCTGAGTAGCTTCCAGGGCCTCCCATCTACGACCTAAGGCTAAAAAAATAGATACTTGACTTTTAATAATTTCATTTTTTAATGAAGGTGGTAAATCCTTCTGTTTTAATGCTCTTTGATAACAGCTTTTTGCACGATCCAAAACCGATTCTTTATAGAAACCGTAATTATCATCATTGAAGGAATATAGAGCTCCCATATTTGCATACTGGTGGCCCAGATTCAAATATATATAGGGTGCATAATCGGGAACAATGGCCAATTCTTCACCATGGTTCTCTAGCAAATAAATAACATAATTAAGGATTTTTTCATCTCTAAGTACAAAACCTATATCAACTAAACAAGATATTTTATTAAATAAATCCCTGGCATTCTTAGGGTGCCGATCCACAAGTTGATCAAAGGCTTCTCGATATTTGCCTTGATCCATGAGGCCACGTGCTTCTAGTATATGATCTTTAAAATTTTCCATATTTATCTAACTATCCTGATTCAAATTTTTTAAATCTTTACTTTTAATTTTAACAAAATCTAATGCGTCCTCTATGGATAGAGGAACACTGTAAAGAAACCCCTGTAGTATATCACAGCCTTCTTCACGACAAATCCTGGATTGCATTTTTGTTTCCACCCCTTCTGCAACAGTCTTTTTACCTAAGGATTTAGCAAGAGTAACCACAGAGCGCACGATGGCAAGTGAAGTACCTTTTTCCTCTATTGGAGCGATAAAAGACCGATCAATTTTAAGGATATCAAAGGGTAATTCCTTAAGGTAAGAGAGAGACGAATAACCTGTACCAAAATCATCTATAGAAATGCTGAATCCATATTTGCGTAAAGAGGACAGTGTATCGATTACGCCTTCAAGATCCAATGCAGCTATATTTTCAGTAATTTCTAAATCGATAAAGTGAGATGGAACTTTATAGGTTTCACATATATACAGCAATCTATCAACAAAATTGGCCGAAGCAAATTGCCGTGCCGAAATATTTACACCGATTTTAAAGGGAAAGGGATCAATCATTCTTAGTTGAGAAATAAATTGACAAACCTCTTTTAAAATCCATTCACCCACCTCGAGTATCATTCCATTCTCTTCTAATACAGGAATAAATTGGGTTGGAGAGATTCTTCCCTTGCTTGGACGATCCCAGCGAATTAATGCTTCAAAGCCGTGAATTACACCATCGATAAAAGAACTCAAAGGTTGATATTCCATAACGAATTCATTATTTTTTAAAGCTGCTTTCAGAGATATGTCTGCATCAAAACGATCCAGCTGATTTTTTTCCATGGAGGGTTCAAAATACAAATGACTTCCCTTCCGAATCTGTCTCCCATGCTGCATGGCTAACCTTGCTCGCCGGATTAACAATTCTGGAGTATCACCGTCTTTGGGGCACAGACTAATACCAATATTAATAAAGGGTGTTAGAGAATGTCCAGCCAATTCAACGGAGTTATCCAGTTTATCCTGAAGACGATTGATCATCCTTTGACATACCACAAAATTCTCGATGGAACGTATACAAATTGCAAATTCAGCAGAACCCAACCGGGCGACGATATCGTCCACCCTGGTTACCGATTTAAATACCTCTGACAAATATTGTAGGAAATCATCTCCAAGTGCTGAACCCAAATAATTATAGATCATTGTAAAATTATCTAAGTCCAAAATAATTACTGCAAGAATGGTATTGGAATCCCGTGTATGGAGAGCTGTTGAAAGCTCTTCATAAAAACTATTACGATTGGGAAGGTCTGTTAGGATATCATGGTGGATAATATGATTCAGTTCCTCTTCCTTTTGCCTAATATCTGTAATATCGTGAAAAATTGCCACATATTTGGTTTCATCGCTTTGCCGATTATGGAAAGAACTTATGGAGAGCCATTCCTGATATACCTCTCCATCTTTTTTACGATTCCATACTTCTCCTTGCCAATGCCCCATTTCATGTAATTGATTCCACATATTTTCAAAAAATTGATGGTCATGCCTATCGGAACGTAATAATTTTGTTTCAAGACCAATGACTTCCTCTTTACTATAACCAGTAATACGAGAAAAGCTGCTATTGATTTCTTCAATAATTCCTTGATCATCGGTAACGGCAAATCCTTCAAGGGTTGAATCAAATACATTTTCCCAAATGGATTGTAATGTTTGATAACTATATTCCATGGTCAGATCATGAAAATGTAAAAACAATTCCGATGATTGCTGCATGGGAGTAACCACAATTTGATAGGATTTATCTCCCATTGCCAGATTGAAACGACCTTCCATGTCTTCTAATTCGCCCATTTTTTCAAGGATATTTGTTTCAATATATGAACCATGATCTACCATCAAGTCAAAGATCTGCTCTTGGGCTGCCTGATTTAAAAATAAGACTTCACCAGCGGTACTGATGCGCAAAAGGGGAAATTGTAGATCATGGGGATATTGTGCTAAAATCCGATTTTCTTCATCTTTAAATCAAGGGTATAGTTTCATCATGGATCCCCAGGGCAATTTTTTAGTTCATCCTGAGTTTAAAGGTCAAA
>JAQICO010000325.1 GCA_027858495.1 Spirochaetaceae bacterium | reverse complement strand
CCTGAAAAAACCAGGCATCGCTCCAGCTTCCGCAAAGTAATCCCTTTTCAAATTCCCGCTGAGACACTTCGCTGTTTGGATATATCTCGCCGGCATATTCTTCGGGGGTTCCGTCAATTAAAGGGGTATAGGAATAATGATAGAAAAAGCGCTTAACATCATTGCTAAGCTCGGGTTGGGGTATCCCTAATTCCTCCAGGGAGAATCCATTGGCCAGCTGAGTTTTCAAATAATAGTTTTGAGTATAAGAATCACCCACATCATAAATTGAAGTCAGCCATTGCTCTTCACTATCGCCCAAATGATCCACATTACCTTCAACAAGATCACCCATAATTTGGTTCAACTCAGGACCCGAAACCACTCCGGCAAATTGGCTTACCTGATAGAAAAAGGCCCTTAGAGTTAATTCCCGTAAGATATGGGTATCTTCCTCGGGATCTTGCATTTTTAATTGAATGGATTCGATACCTGTCAATGACGGATATTCCATAGTATCCAAATAATTGACAACGTTGGTTCTCATATCGAACAACTCACCATCAATTTTACTTAGCCAAAATTCCACAGTCGAATCATTATTCAACTGCTCCTTCAAATCACCGTACCAATTAATCTCCGGTCTTTCAGCATCAGAATCCCATTCATCAAGAATATCATCATCAATTGTAGTTGAATCATCGGGCAGGGAATTCAATTTATATATAATCCAAACAAGGAACTCAACCTTATCTTTACCCCAGCCATCAATAGAAGTAATCAGCGATTCCGATAAATCAATAGGTGCATCCAACGGAAAATCTCTTAGACTTTGCTGATGTTCCATTTCGACTTCGAAAGTGGTAGCCCCTTGCTGAAGCCCCTTCTGCACACGTATTTGACTGATTCCTTTCTTCCATTTTGCTTCAAGGGTATTCTGGTTAATTCCAAGCTGCGTTAATAATTCTTCATTTTTGAGACTATTTTTCAGATCATTATAAATTTCACTAAAAACCAGAGTACCGTCATTAAAATCCTGACTATAGCTTGTACCCAGAGCAATTTCAATTAATTCAGCGACCAGGATTCCCTGTAAATAGCTATATTCTTCAGTATAATCCCCCTGGTTCTCACTATTAAAATCTAAAAAGAGCAGCGCTCTTTCCAAATCACTGGCAGCATTTTGGTAACTATCCTGAAATGTAATTAAGGGGTCCTGCTGGCTTTCATCCTCCGAATACATTCCTTCAATACCTTCAACGGAAATCCCGTTCTTGACTAAAGAAACTCCAAAGAAACGAATCAACTCTTCAGACCATTCCATGAAGCTTTGTTGAACCGGTTTTGAAAGCCCGGAAATATAATCTCCCTCTAATTCTTTTAAATCCCGAATAAATTCAATGGCTGTCTCTGCGATTTCATCAGGATCCGCCTTTTCTAGAACCGATCTTTGAAAAATATCTCCTGGATCCCGAAGAGAAGCCGTCGAGAGGTCGTAATTTTCAGATCCATCAATTACATCCAGGTCAACCAATCCATCGATTAATCCCTGGTACTGTTCCTGGCGGTACTGCTGCAGCAGCGATAGGTTATAGGCTCTATAGGTAGTCATAACTTGCTGCTGCACCTCAATTCTGATTCGATGCTCATCTTCCGAAGAAAGAAGTGCCATCAAATCCCCCTGGGAGGAATTAAATAGACCAATACCCCTAAGATAATCCACGGCTAATCGGTTATTAACAATCAACGATTCCAACGATGCCGTCTTATCCTCTAAACTTTGATTATTCGCTAAAATGGTTCCAAGATTCCCTAGATCCGCAATATTACCGGTCAACCGTTGCTGGATGGCCGCAGTATCTTCTGCGGTCAAGGATGATAAATCCAAAAGCCCCAAATCATTACAATAATCATTTAAATAAAACAACAGAGCCCCTTCTTCAACAGCATTGAAATTTTGCCAAAAGTCATTAGGCCAAGAATTCTGCCCTGAAATACTTTCTTGGAATTTTTCAAGTAAATCCTTGTCCATGCTTACCCTAAGTTCCAGGGTACTAAAATCCAACCCCTCTGCAGCAGCCTGAACGACCTGTTCCATTTGAAGAACATCGTAAAAGTTCTCACCATTCCAATTGCTAAGATTACCTGCCAGCAAGGAAAGGGTTTTTTCCTTTTCTATGCGCATTCTCTGAATTACTTGCTCATAGAGCTTCATGGATTCCACTGCAGATATCATGGATCCATTAACCACTTGGCTAATCAAGTTTTCCTTATCTTGTTCGCTTAATTGATTATTTTCATTTATCGAATTTATTTTATATTCCGAGTCAAATTGAATGGAAGATAAAATGGAAAGACCTTGATCAGAAGATGGTCCGTTGAAATCCTCGCAGCTATCGTAATAGGTTAACTCATCCTCATAATGTATCACCAATAGATCTAAAGAATTTTCATCGCCCCAGAAATAAGTTTTTTCGTAAATTTCCAGTCCATCATTGCTAACTTCATAGGACAATCTTTCTTCCGATTCTCTAAGCCAGGCCAGATTTACCGTACCCTCTGAAGAGGATATTTCATTGAAAAGATCAGCCTGTTTAACCAGCACATCTTCCATATCGTATTCATAGAGGGCGGCCATATATTCCACCCTTGCATCCTTTAGCGGAGTAGTCACATTGTTATCATTATCAACTTGATAAAGAGATATAAGTCTCTGGTATTCATCGTAAATCTGCTTTTTAACTTCATCAGCACTTACTTGGTAGCTCATAAGAATCTGAGCTATTTTCTTCCTTTCATTGTCCAATTCTGTTCTTAAATTAGCCAGACTCTGTTGAATCGTAGTTATCTCACTCTGCTTATTGTTAAAATCACTGACAAATTCATCCATATAGGCCACTAGACTGTTATATTTATTTACCCCGTCATTATAAGCTTCCAGACTCTGACCCGATGCAATACTTGTTACATCTTCGTTCTCCCGGTTGGACGAGTTATCTTGTGCGTATTCCAAAACAGCTTCGGCTATGGATTGTTCCCTTTGCCAAAAGGCCAAAACACTCTCAGCTTTTAGTAGAGCGATCTGTCCATCATCCAAAATAAATTCATCCCAATTGTTAAGCGAGGATGTTAATTCCAAATTCGAATCGTTACCCGGTTGATAATGGTCAACCGAACCATCTCCATTGACAACTATGCCGTAACTTTCAGCAAGCTTATCACGATAGGTCAGGGCCTCATTAGAATAAAATTCCATTTTTTGGGCCCAAAAAAGCCCCTCAAGAACCGCACTTGTATTATCTTCGTCAAACAATTCTCCCCGTAAGATCTCCAAGGCTTGGGCCATGGATTCTTCATTGTAGATAGATTCCATATTAAAAATGCTTCCATCTTGCAATCGTTTTTCTAAACTGTCATTCTCATAATCTAAAAAGATATGACTCTCCAGTATTTCCCAAGGATTTCCCGGACGCTCCGAAAAATAATCCTTCAACTCCGCGTCGTTCATTTGGGTTACTTCATTTTCAATATATTGTTGAATCAACGAAGATATTTCCTCATCATTGCTCATTTTTGTTTGAAAGAAATCTTGATAAGCATCCAGGGGCTCTGTAAAATTCGCACTGTCCCGATCATTAATATTATATTCTTCGGGGATTTTGGTGGTTAATATATAGTTAAGGAATTCCCGGTTCCCCTGGGCATAATTGGTAATGACAACCTCAACCGGTATTTCTTTATTGGGTAGACCAGTGAAAAAAAATGTAGTAAGTTCTTCATAAACCGTCAGGGTTTCTTCTTCAATGTTTCTCAGATTATCAGCGCCCCATTCATAATGCCCGTCGATTATCTCTGAGACCATTGCCTGGGTCATGGCCCAGCTGTCCCATGGGATATCCCCCACAAGAACTTCCCCTTGGACGTTGAGTTCATCTACCATGTACAAACCACAGTTTATTGCCCAGTATTCCCAGGATTCCCTACAGCTCTGTGCCATCCCTATGGAATCTGTTAACAGGTCAATATAGGTGTCCATTCGATTCTGCAAAGAATCCTTACGCTGTGCGATGCTTTGCCCTCGCTCCAGAGTTGCCTTGTCAATCAGTGATTGTAATTTGTCATCTTCTTCAACAAAACGTCCCAGACCTTCGCCTTTAATAACCCCCAGTTCGGAGATCCACTCTTCCCGGGCAACGCTTAACTCCTGAAAAGCCTGGGCCCACTGCTCTTCTCCCTGATCCCACAGAATAGAGGCATCCCGCTCCCACTGAGAACGCTCTACCAGTAACTCTCGTTCGGCTTCATCCCACAGCAAAAGCCCCTTTTCCATTTCCCTGCGAAAGGCTTCCTGCCAGGCATCGCCGTCAATAATTTCTCCATTAT
>JAQICO010000247.1 GCA_027858495.1 Spirochaetaceae bacterium | reverse complement strand
GATACACGAATCCCACATTAGACTTTACTCACAGGAAGAAAAGCTTTGGGACAGTATCTACTTGTTGACCATAAACGACAGAATAACAGATCTGCAAGATAATTCATTACTGGAAAACTACCATTTCTACTTACTGGTCGACGGGGAAGGCTCAAAACCACCCAAAGTAGTAAAGGCAGACCTATACGAATCCATAGGCAATACATTGGTTGGATCAATCTATAGTGAAGAACAAAGTCGATTTAAGTCCATCAATCTTGACGCTTTCACCGGTGGTCCATTGGAAGGTTATATTGATGTATATTTTGACATGTCTGCTCTAGGAGAGGTAGAATATCTGCCCTTTTTAGAAAATTTTTCTATAAATGCCAATGAAAGCAACGTCGCCGACTTCAATGTTTATCATATGGAAAATCTAACGCAAATAAATGGAACTTCCGCTCCATATCGGGGAAGTATTCCCGCTGAAATTGATTCCTTTGAACAAGTGGTAAGAGTATATCTTGAAATAAATAATATAGATCCGGGTACTGGCTATATTACCATCAAACTAAGAAGTAATTTCAAAGATTCTCTAGGCAATGAAATATCACCAACCTGGGAAACCCAGTTTTTCGGTGCGAATTCCTAATGAAAAAGATAATAGGTTCAGCTCTTAATCATCCTGTTTCAACGGTAATGTTTTTTATTTCTCTTCTCCTTTTAGGTGGTTTATCCATTCGAAGAATGCCGATCAGGCTCTTACCGGATATATCCTACCCCAAAATACTGATCTTAACCCAATACCGAGGCCTTCCGCCTGATGCCATAAGAGAAGATATAACCATTCCTTTAGAAGACGGTTTTTCTTCTTTAAAGGGGTTGAAGAATATTCAATCTATTTCAAGAAACGGGTTATCTGCTATCACCCTGGAATTCCATTGGGGGACCCAGCAACAGGAAGCCTTAACCTATACCAAAGAAGCGGTAGATAGAATCTATCCGCAACTTCCTAATCAGGCGGAAAAACCAATGGTATATCCATATAGCCCAGAGGATACACCTCTATGTGTTATTGGGGTATTTCCAAAGGATAATTGCGATTTAGTTCTGGCACGGAACCTGGCCGAAAGAGACATAAAAACTCGACTACAGCAAATTCCCGGGGTAGGTTCTGTATCTCTTCGTGGTGGGATAACCCAAGAAGTCACCGTTGATCTGGATCAAGGTCAAGCCAGTGTATTGGGCTTGACTCCCCAATCGGTTGCCCAGCACATTGAAAACTACAACCAGGAAATTCCCGCAGGAACGCTGCTTATGGGCAATATGGAATATTCCATTACGACTCAATCCCGGTTTGAGAACTTGCTGGAATTGAAAGAATTGGCTATTCCATTGGCCAATCAGCAAACGGTGGAATTGGATATTTTCAGTGATATACAGCTTTCCCATGCAGATCAGAATTCTTTATTTATGTTCAATGACAGAGAAGGTATAGCATTGATCATCCGATCGGCATCCAATTCAAATCCCTTAAAAACAGCCATGCACATCAGAGAGGAATTGACATGGTTACAAAGCTATTTCCACAGAGATGTACAACTCCAATTGCTCCAAGATAATTCTTCACTAATCGGTAATACACTTCTTGATCTTGTTGTTTCAGGCCTTATGGGAGCTTTGGCCGCATTTTTTATCTTATGGATTTTTTTACGCCACGTGAATTAATCTCTATGGCTTACTCTGACCATCCCGTTTTCTCTTATTGGCTCTATATTGTTTTTAGCGATATTGGGTAAAAGCATAAACTTAATGTCCATGGGCGGCTTAATTATTGGTATTGGAATGGTTGTTGATAACAGTGTGGTTATTCTTGAAAATTTAATAAAAAAAACCAGACCGGATAATCTAAAGGAAATCAAAAATCAAGTAAGTTTATTAAGTCGTTCTACTCTGGGTTCTACCTTAACTACCCTTGTGGTATTTCTGCCGATTATATTTATTCCAGGGTTACTGGGTTCTCTATTTCAAGATATGGCTTTAGCTGTATGTTTTTCCTTAATCATCTCGTATATTGTTTCAATCAGCCTTATTCCTGTTTTATACCATAAAATGAATATACAAAATGATTACCAGACCAAGGAAAGAATCGAAACATTATATAAAAAGATTCTCAAGAAAACATTAAGGAAACCCTGGCCAGTCTTATTAACTGTAGCGATCATCATTATACTAGGTTCCGTATCCTTTTTTTTCTTGCCCAAAACCTTTATGGAAGAACAAAATCAGAATGCCGTTTTCGGTAGAATCATTCTATCACCCGGATCAAATATGGAATATGTAAAAGATACGGCCCAATCTATTATTGGGTTAACCAGCAATAGTCCATGGATAGAAAAGGTAATTCTACAAGCCGGTGGAGAAATGGATGACCCTTTTTATCTGGCCGATCCAAATGGTGGAAAAGAAACCATAGAAGCAACCTTCATATTCAATAGTCGCTATCGATTAACCTTGGCCGAGCAAATTCATCACATTGAGGAATTGCTCAAAAATACAGGTTTTCAAAAGGTCCAGCTTTCAACTCCACCCAATATTTTGAACACACTATTAAATAGTAGTGGAAGTCCCCGATTTAGAATTCCCGGAGAAGAATACCAGCAGATAAAACAGACGGTAGAATCATTTATATCGAATTTCAATCTATCGAAAGAACGATATGACCTCATTCCCAGAGGGGAAAGAGAATATATAGAACTGGAACCTCAACGAGAAACTATGGCTCAGTATAATTTAACCCCTTATCAATTATCGATAACAACGGGAAGTTCTCTTTATGGAATGCCTGCAGGAGATTTTTTATATCAGGGAAACGAGATCCCTATCAGAGTAAGGCTGAATGAAAATGATAGAGAAAACATAGAAGACATAAATAACCTGAGGATACTGTTGAACACACAAAACATTCAGACCATCCCCCTGGATTATATCACCAATCTCTCTCTTCAGAAATCACCACCGTTTTTATTGCGAAATAACCGCCAGGATGAAATGGTTTTACAGCTTGAAGATCCCACAGAAGAAGAGCAGCTGTTTTTAAGCGAAATAGGAATTCCAGAACAAAAAATAGTGTTTGAAGAAAATAAACTGGATCTGTTAATTGCTCTGGGTTTAGCTGTTTTTTTGATATTTGTTCTTCTGGCATCTCAATTTGAATCCTATAAGCTACCATTAAAGTTAATGTCCGTTTTACCCATATCCTTTTTTACCCTTTCAATAGGTCTTTTTATTACAGGAAAATCTTTCAGCTTAAATTCGTTATTAGGAATCCTCGTACTATTTGGACTTTCCATTAATAATGCGATAATTCTATTTGAAACCTATGAACAACGAAACAAAGAATGTCCCCATCATTTTATTAATGTTTTTCATGGCAGTCTAGAGCGAATAAAACCCATCTTAATAACCACATTCACAACCATTATTGCGATGATTCCCGTTGCCGTTGACCCCCTGGGGATGAAAGCGCAGAGCGGTTTGGCTATAGCCATAATCGCCGGTTTAATAGGATCTACTTTATTAACATTTTTTATTATTCCCCCATTATTTATTCGACACTACCATAAGGATTAGAGAAACTATGAAGAATATTCATTATCAGGTTCTTTTTATTTTCCTATTCCTTATTGCCTGCATTGGAATATACAAATTGGAAATAGGTTCCACCGTATCAAATAACGGAATACAATTTACCATTACTACAAATTTTTATGGAGTTAATCCATCGGAAATAGAACGTACCATTACCTTACCCATGGAAGCCCAGCTGTCAACGATAGCAGGCATAAAAGAAATGAGCTCAAGCAGTGAATTGGGTGAGGCGAAAATAATCCTGGAGTGCGATGAATCCTATAACCCCAATGATCTCTTTTTAGAAATAAGAGATCGCGTTGACAGGGTTTATCAAACACTGCCACAGGCTGTTCAGAAACCTGTTATATATTCAAGTTCCAGCACTTCTAACCCTTCAGCGGTTATTGCCTTTGAAAGCTCCTTCAATCA
>JAQICO010000281.1 GCA_027858495.1 Spirochaetaceae bacterium | reverse complement strand
TGTCTGCGGTATATCCTGAGATGAACAAAATCTTGATACCCGGTATTATTTTTAGAAATTCTTCGGATAAATCTTTTCCGTTGATTCCCGGCATAATAATATCGCTAATTAAAAGATTGATATCCCTTGGATTTTCGGAGAAATCTTTCAATGCAGCTTCTGGATTTGAATAGGCTATTACAAGATAGCCCAGCTCTGTAAGCATGGATTCAGTCATTTTCAAAATGGCGGTCTCATCTTCTACCAAGAGAATGGTTTCTCCCTTTCTTGCAATGGGTGTCTGCTGTTTTAACTCCAGGGGTATTTCAACTATCTTTTCATTGGGATTTGCTGGAATGAATATCTTAAAGCTTGTGCCTTGATTTTCGTCGCTGTTTACCCAGATGAATCCTTTATTCTGCTTAATGATTCCGTAGACCGTGGCTAACCCAAGTCCTGTCCCTTTATATTGGTCCTTTGTGGTGTAAAAGGGTTCAAAAAGATTTTCCAGAACATCGGAAGACATTCCCAAACCATTATCACCTATGGTTATTTGAACATAGTCTCCAGGAACAAGATCCGAAGGGTTCTTTTCTTTTTGCTTTTCTAAAATATAATTCTCAGTGGATATGGATATTTGTCCTTGATCTTTAATCGCATCCCTGGAATTTATGCATAGATTGGCCAATATTTGATCTATCTGGGAGGGGTCTATCTTTATGGGCCAGAGATCTTCTCCCGGTTTCCAGTTAAGGGAAATGTTTTCCCCCACCAGCCTTTGAAGCATTTTTAACATCTTTGTTATAGTTTTATTTAAATCAATTACACTTGGGGTTACTGTTTGTTTACGGGCAAAGGCCAGAAGCTGATTGGTTATTTTCATAGATCGCTCTGCGGCATTATCTATTTCCATTAGATAATAGTGGATAGAAGATGAATCTTCAACCTCTTCCAGGGCTAATTCTGCATAGCCTAATATGACTCCTAACATATTGTTGAAATCATGGGCAACACCTCCAGCCAATCTTCCGATGGAGTCCATTTTTTGTGCCTGCACAAGCTGATTCTGAAGTCTTATCCGTTCTACTTCGTCTTCCCGGATATCTGTTATATCACGGAATTCAACAGTTCTTACGGTCTTTCCTTTATAGGGAATCTGTTTGGCTGCTATACGCAGAGGATATTCCTGACCGTTTTTTCGAAGACCGTACACCTCATAGGGTTTCTCAAAACCGTTGAGAATATTTGCCATAACAATATCTCTGGATTTTTCAGCAATGAGCAGCAGCCCGTCCATTCCTAATAATTCATCAACGGTGAATCCGCTGATATCGGCCAGCCCTTTATTACAGTCTAGAATAATACCTTTGTCGTGGATAGCAATACCGCCGGATGAGGCATTGTGAAGGGCCTTGAATCTAGTTTCACTTTCCTGAAGGGCTTCTTCTGCTTTTTTCCGCAGGCTAATATCATGGTAATTTCCCAGAATCCCCTGAATCTCTTTGTCCTCTGTTAGATTTCTACCTTTGAATTCTATCCATGTATAGCTGCCGTCTTTACATCTATATCTGCATTCTATAGTGCCTACCGAAAAGGGATGTAAAAGAAGGTCTTTGAAAAAAGCCTGAGTCTCTTCCAAATCATCGGGGTGGATATTGTTCCACGATTCTTTCCCCAGTAATTCCTCGGGTTTCCAGCCGAAATATTTTTCTAAATTAGGACTTTTGTATCGGTTGATACCTTCCTTATCGATAATGGCTATAACATCGCCAATATTGGAGATTATTTTTTTGTATAAATACCCTTTTTCACCTTGCTGGTTAACCGGATGCTGGGATCCCGAAAACTCGGCCATATTCAGCTCCTAGAGAGATCTTCAAGTTTTATATAAAAGGCTCTTTTCAAGCCAAAATATTTTGCGCTCTCTTATATTAACTTTAATGCCCAAGAAGTCCTTTTTCAATGGATCTTTTTCCAAAGGGATGAAGAACAAAGAAAGGGGATTAAGCCTCTCTGGTACTCAACCCCCTTCATCTCTCTATTGG
>JAQICO010000385.1 GCA_027858495.1 Spirochaetaceae bacterium | reverse complement strand
GTTATGTACCTGAAACAGGCCTTTCCCGATCATTTTCATTTTCTTAAGGGAAACCACGAGAATATTAGAAATGAATATTCCGCTGCAAACCGTCCCTTTGGTAAATTTGCCTATGAGGGTGAAATGGTTAAGGTTTGGACGGAGCAAAAAATGGGAAAAGATTTTTTGGAACGTTATGGTTGTTTCGAAGATAATCTTCCTATTCTAGTGCAGGGGGATCGCTTTCTGGTTTCTCACGCAGAACCGGCATTCTTTTATACCCGGGAACAGGTAATTGAATACCGGTCAAATCCATCGATGATTTTTGACTTTACCTGGACAGCCAACGATGATGCTCAGGAAGACGCGGTGGAAAATATGCTTCAATATTATTTACCCGACATACCCATTGAGGAAAAATGGTACTTCGGAGGTCATCGTCCGGTACCTGGACTTTATCATACCAGGGCAAGAGGAAAATATATTCAGTTCCATAATCCGCAAAAAGAGGTTATGGTTATTTTGGAGCCTGGTCAGTCCATGGTTCTAGACAAAAACATCTTTGAGATTTAGGTGGTAGAAGATGAGTAGAGTACCAAGTAAAATTGGAAAGTATGTAATTCATTCAAAAATAGCCGAAGGGGGAATGGGTGCGGTTTATCTCGGAACACATCCAACCCTGGAAAAAAAGGTTATTTTAAAAAAATTGACCCTTAAGGGCAGTTCTCAGTTTATCGAACGCTTCCGTAGAGAAGCTCAGATAATGATGAATTTCAAAAATGATAACATAGTGAGTGTTTATGATCATTTTAAGGCAGGGGATTCCTATTATATAGTACTTGAATATATCGATGGAGTTTCACTGGGTGATTTGATACGTAAAGAACGTTATCTCCCCGAGGATATAGCCCTCTATATCATGAAAGAGTCGGCCTTGGCTTTAAGCTATGCCCACAAAAGGAACGTTGTTCATCGGGATATTAAACCGGCCAACCTGCTGATTTCTAAAACCGGTGAAATAAAACTGGTAGATTTTGGTGTTGCTCATATGGGCGACGATGAGGACAGTGAACTCACCACCGATGGTATGACCATCGGAACGCCATCCTATATGGCTCCTGAACAATTTAAGGATTCAAAGGGGGTGGATAACCGGGCGGATATCTATTCCCTCGGTGTAATGCTTTACGAAATGTTAACCGGCCAGAAACCCTTTCCCGGAAACTTTTCTCCAGAAGCCATTGCAAAAATTCAGAAAGGAAAATATGTTCGGGCAAAAAAACACAATCCGGCTATTTCAAGAAAAACAGAGGCTTTGATGAAAAAGGCCATGAAGGCAAAGCTGGAACGACGTTTTAAAACGGCCGATCAAATTTATTCAATCTTGCAGAGGACCCTAGGTCCTGATAAGGAAAAGGACTGCCAAAAAAGATTAGTAGCCCTTCTTAAGGGTGAACAGATAAAGGAAGATAAAGGATTAATCGTTAAAAAAAGGATTCTTCTTTGGTCTGCTGTTGCTTTTTTTCTCATCTCGTCTGGTTTAGCTTCCTGGAGGACGGGAATCATCTATGAAGTTCTGATGCCTGGCCAATATGGAAGGATCAATTTTTTACTTCAGGCTCCCGCTGAGCTGCATCGAGCATCGGAGATTTATAACAGGGTTCAAGTCTTTTATGATGATGACGCTTCTATTCCACTGGTAAATCGCAGGATTTCTCTTTTTAGATATTTTAAGAAGACACCGGGGAAATGGCAATTTCGAAGTATGCCTCTATATCTAAAAAGTGGGCATTATAGAGTGAAATTTCAGGCTCAGGAGCATCTTTATTGGTACAATTTCTATTTACCGCCACGAATTGAACAGCGTTTGAACAGTGAAAGTGAAAGGGGAATGAATCTGATTGTAAATATCAGTAATCAAGAAACCAGGTCATTGGATATAAACTATCAGGTTAGTGACAGCTATACTGGCAGAAGTTTGAATGCCACTGTAAATGTGGAATATTTTGATCAGGGTAGATGGCAAATTTTTTCCGATCAACCGTTAATGAGTAATCAGACCTATAAAATCAGGGTTAGCAATCCGGGGTATTACACCAAGGAATATCATCTAAGAGTTGCTGCATTCCAGGAAGAACTTAAGCTTATTGCTGCCTTAGTTCCTTTGCCTGGTCATATTATTCTAGAACTGCCCGAGGAATCGATAATGTTGCAAATAAATGGGGAGGATTATTATCCCGCCGGAGGATCCGTCGGAATAAATCAACCATTGGAGAGCCGCCTTTCCGGTAATAGGGAATATTCATTGCCACCAGGATTCTATACACTGGATTTATCCTTTAAAAAGAGCCTAGTTTCTCTCAGTATTGATTTAAAGAGCAATGATACTCAAAGGATAGTAGTTCGGTGGGATGCAGAAGCTAAAGAGCTTATCGTACGCTGATTTTCGACAAGGAGAATTATATGACCAGTCGTGGTAAATTTGTTTTATATGCCCTAATAGGGCTATTAGGTGGAGCCGCTAGTTTTGCTACGGTGGATCTTCTTTTAAGATTTCAAGAAAGCTTTTCTAGTTATTTGAGCTTTAATCTGCTCCTAGGGGCATCCTTTGGGATTATGTTAGGGGTCTTTCTTGGCAGTGCTGAAGGGATAGTTCATAGTAATAGACATAAGGTTTTGACGGGAATTTTAGTAGGAGTACTGGTAGGAGCCCTGGGAGGAATCTTAGGTGTTCATTACGGCCAGTCTCTACTTTTATCTCTTTTGAGCCGTAGTTCCTATCAAGATAGTCTACCCTTGGGTCTAAGCCTGTTTTTCCGGGCTTTAAGCTGGTCTGTTATGGGTATACTTATTGGAATGGTGGAAGGCATACGTGCAAGATCGGGTATAAAGATTTTTTACGGTATGTTAGGAGGCCTTTTCGGAGGCTTCTTGGGAGGGATTCTACTGGAATTAATCAATCATTTTTCCAGAAGTTATGCCCTATCCCGATTATTAGGAATGTTAGTCTTGGGCAGTCTCATCGGAGTATTTTATGCCATTCTAGAACGCAATTTCACTCCGGGAGTATTTAGAGTATTAAACGGCAGCCTGAAGGGTAAAAAGTTAGCTTTGAATCAACGAAAACTCACAGTTGGTTTTTCCAATAGAAATGATCTTGCCTTAAACGGATATAACGGGGTAGAAAAGTTGCATTCTGTTATTACAGTTCGAGGAGATCAGGTGCAGATTCTACCCTTTAGAAATGCCTATACCATAATGGTTAACGATGAAAAGGTCGATCAGGCAGTATTAAAATACCATGATGTCATAGCCGTGGGTGATGCCCGCTTTTTATTTGAGGTGAAATGATGAAAAAAATAATGATTATCCCAGGTCTATTGCTACTGTCTTTTTTGCTTTTTTCAGAGAATCTTTCTTTGTCCGGTGTGGATGCCTCTTCACTGCTTCGCCGTCAAAGGGTGGATTTGTATCTTACACTAACCGATGACTATGGTGCTGCTTTGCCCCAAACAGAACGATCGGATATCTCTATCTATGAATCTCCTGACGGAGAAAATTATCGGGAAATCCTCGATAAAACTGTGGTGGGTGATGCTAATTTAAAGGATGGAATACAGTTTTTCATGTTAATGGATAACTCTGGCAGCATGTATTACGACATGCAGGGGCGGGCTACCGAAAACGAACAAGCCACACGTATGACCCAAGCTGGTATTGCCATGCAGAGTTTTCTCGATTCCATAGGAGATAGCCGGGATCAAATTGCCTTGGCATCCTTTAATACAGGATTTCAGCTCTTAGCTGAGTCTAGTTCCAACCGAGGGCAAATCCAACAAGCCCTGGGACAGATCCAGCGACCCCAGGAAGATCAAGCATATACGGAATTATATGCTGCTCTTAATCGTGCTGCCCCATTGATGGAAAGCCAGCGAGGGGGCAGAAAGGTCATGGTCGTTTTATCGGATGGGGAAAACTATCCTTTCTTCCAACAAAAAGGCGAAGCACATCCCGAATATGGAGAGAAAATATTTACCGTGGATGAAGCCATAGAGTCCTTACAGCTCCGTGGTATTACTTTGTTTGCCATTAATTATGGAACCGGTGGGGACCCTCAATTAAGCCGTATAGCCAGGGAAACCGGAGGATCTACCTTTGACGCAAGAAGCTCCTCTGAATTGGCCAATGTATACGATAGTATAAGACAGGCTTTATTACAGGAATTAAAAATAAGCTATGTGGCAGGTGTATATCAAAGCGATCGCGTATGGGTGAAGGTGGTAGTTCCGGGAGATGAATCCCTTGTCCGTTTTTATTTTAACAGCGGTTTGTTTGGATCGGGTGAACACCTTCCTCTCCTTATAGTGCTTCTTATTTTTCTTTTGGCTTTGATCTGTTGGATCTTATTGATCCTTATACCTCTGGAAAGACATAGAAAACTCCCCAATCTGGAAATGGTGGGAGTAGGCCTGCACCAGCGTGTATTGGATTTAACCAAGGATCGAACCGTTATTGGAGGCAGCTCTGACCACGATGTTACCATTGTGGGAGGACAAGTGAAGGACGATCAACAGGCCGCTACCATCATTTATGATGAAAAGACAAAAAACTACACTCTCATAGCCCAGGAAACTACCATGGTAAATAATCAGGAAGTTACCCGAAAGGAGCTTAAAACGGGAGATGTAATTAAGGTGGGGGACAGTCTTATCATTTTTGATGACGAGGCTACACAGCTTAAATAATGGTGTTGCATTCAAGCTCTATATTATCTACCACAGATTATACAGGGCTTGAATAAGCCTATTAAAGGGACTATGATGATCGAACTTTAAATAGTCTATAGAGAGGGGTTGTTATGGGCCAACGAGGTGAACTCTTTACCCGCAGAATTTTTGCCGGAGATGGAGATAAAACATATTTTTTTAATGTGAAGGAAAACCGTTATGGGAATCTTTTTCTCAATCTGGCAGAAAGCCGTAAAAAGCCTGAGGGGGGATTTCAAAGAGATTCCCTAATGATTTATCTTGAAGATACAGAAGTCTTTAAGGATGGCTTCTATAAAGCCTTGGATCTTCTTCTCCGTGAAAATACCCAAAGCCAGCAAATAGAATGTAAAACCCAATCTGGAAGAAGATCCTACATTTTTTCACTACATATTCATAGAAATGGTAATTTTATCTTAATAACTGAAAAACGACTAAATTCTGATATGGATTATCAACATGAAACGATCCGATTAGACAGCGATAGTCAGGAAGATTTTATGCAGGCATTTACTGCAGCTATGCGTTTTATGGAAAATAGTAAGAAAAAAAAGGTGGTTAAGCTAACCAGAGCTAAAAAATAATTGATAATTCTCTCATAAGGTAATAGATTTAACATGTGGACACTCTAGCGGTCATTTTAGATAAAAAACGTATTCTCCCTGTAAAAGGTTTGTATAGTCAGGGTAAGGCTCAGATAAATATACGAACTATAGATCCCTATCAGCCTCAAGCCATTATTCCTATTTATTTATTACATAAGAAAAAACGATATCATTTGAAATCTATTTTTTTAAAACAACTTAAACCGGAGCAGGGCGGTTACTCCCATCTTATATGCCGTTTCAAATTAATAGGTAAATCCGTAGATATCCAATTGATCCATCAAGGACGGGTCATTCATTCAGAAAGGATTTCCTTGATCCCTAAAAGATTGATTGTTAAAAACACTTTACTAATCCTGGGGGGTATCCTATTACTTCTTTTACTTTTTTGGATATTTCGCAGTATGAGTCTTTCGGGCACTCCGGAGCGGGAAATGGGTAATCAAACTCTCCAAGATACTCAAGATACCCAAGATACCCAAGATACCCAAGATACCCAA
>JAQICO010000275.1 GCA_027858495.1 Spirochaetaceae bacterium | reverse complement strand
TAATAAAAGGGTTTTAATAGTTTAAAAAAGCCTCTTGGCTTACCCAAAGAAATGTTTGAATTTTATGTTATTTTCCTTTATATATTAACAGGTAACTAAAATACCTTCTCTATTATATTTCTCTCAATTATTAATATATGAAGGATTTGTTAAAAAAAAAGGATGTTATTATGAATTTAATTTCACGGCTTACTATACCCTATAGGAATGAACCTATAAATATTCAATACAAAAGTAGAAATCTTATTATAATATTATTGATAATCGGAATTGCAACTACACTTATGTCTCTGATACATATAATTACGGGCCGATGGATGACTTTATTTTCCAGTTCCCTACCAGCAATGGCTGTGTCAGCAGGAGGCATAATTATATTGGGCCGGGGAAAATATTTTCTTGCCAGTACAGTATCTTTATTATTTCTTGCACTTACACCCTTGGGAACTATGATGGTCCAGAGCGTTTCCGGATATCGAGATATCTACATGTATTTTTTCTTTTCTGTTCCCGTATTAATTCTCTCAATAATTGTTGGCTATAGGCGCTGGCAATTATGGCTGATAACTCTTATAGAATTATTGGGTGCCCTGGTCTATTTAATGCTTAAGCTATTACCGGAAATTGCTGGCGCAAAATCCGATATGATTACAGGTATCATTTTCTCATTAATCTTTTTTGCATTATCAGTGTCAATATTAGCAGTAAGTTTTAAAGTTGAAGAAAAAATAATGCTGCGCCTTCAAAAGAACACTGACAAAAGCAAAGAAAGAGAAAATCGTTTAAACGAGCTGTTGGGCTCATCAAAGTCCATGTTATCCATTGGCGAAGAACTCTCTTCCATAGCGATGAATTCAAGTAAAAAGTCTAAGGATATTGAATTATCCGTAGAGGAAATTCAATTAAAAATGAATGAATTGAAAGAGGTAATTCAAAGAAGTAATCAGGACCAAAAGAATCTGGAAGATGGCGGAGGCCGCATTAATGAAGTGATGAATAAGCAGACAGATGCGGTTAATCAATCAGCCAGCTCGGTTGAACAAATGACAGCGTCTTTACAGGAAATTACCAAATCAGCCATGGAGAAATCAAAAAGTATTGAGGTATTATCTAAAAAATCAAAGGAAACTGAAGATTCCTTTGATCGGACTAAAAAATCCCTCTCTAGTTTAGAAGACTCTTCTAAAAAAGTTCTTGAAGTTCTTGATGTTATTGAAGGAATAGCCACGGGCACCAATCTTTTAGCCATGAATGCAGCCATAGAAGCTGCTCATGCAGGTAATTCGGGAAGAGGGTTTGCAGTTGTCGCCCAGGAGATTAGAAAACTGGCTGAACAAACCAATTTAAATGCTAAATTAACCCGTGACATTTTGGCAAAAAATAATCAGGATATTCAAGAGGTACTAGAAGCCCATAGAATTAATCGACAACATTTTGAAGAAATCAATAGCCATACCTTTGAAATGAAATCGGCATTGGAAGAAATGATAGGTGGTTTAGGCGAAGTATCCCAGGGAACTGGAGAAATAAATCGAATATTAGGTGATTTAAGGTCCATAAATGAGACGGTTTCGACAACCGTGAAGGAAATAAATAAAATCATTGAAAATAACTCTCAAAACTCAACTAAAATAAATACTGCTTCTCAAGTGGTTGAACAATCCAATTTAGGCATTAAAGATCTTGGTCACCAATTAAAAATACTATCCGAAGAGCTTCTATCAATTGGAAGCAAAAATGTAGAAAATATTCAGCAGTTAAACAGTAAGATAGACGAACTTGAAATGGAATAATAACTAAAATTGTTACTATAGGGAAAAATAAAAAAATCAATGTTATATTTTTACCTGCATATGCCCACATAGATAGAAATATAACTAATTTCAATCAGATAGCATGAACTAAGGACACGCAGCCAATAAAACATTATACTTTAGGTAAAACCATTTAATTGGTAATTAATTGATTCTATAACCTGAGGAAAAAATCATGCTGAAGATCGGAAACTACAATACACTACTAATAAAGAAAATCGAAAAGTCTAAAGCCTGGCTTGAAGATTCTAAGATAGAACTGGAAATGCCCTATATTGAATTGCCCGAAGGAGCACAGGAGGGTGACCAAATAAAAGTTTTTGTCTTCAATAAAGACAAAGATACCCTGGGTATTACAACCCATGAACCCTTTGCAACGGTGGATCAATTTGCCTATCTGTCTGTGACCGGGTTAATAGACTCTGGAGCCTTTCTTTATTGGGGTTTAAAAAAAGACCTTTACCTACCCCAAGGAAGCATGCTGCAGGATGTTAAAATGGGGGAAAGGGTACTTGTAAGAATAACCCTGAATTACGAAAAAACAGCCATAATAGCCGATGGAAATTGGGGGAAATATATTGAGAAGGCAGAATTGGAAGAGGGACTAAAGGTTTCTCTTTTGACCATGGAAACCAGCGATCTAGGAACCAGAGTAATTGTAGAAGACAAATACATTGGATTGATCTATAAATCAGAAGTATACAAAACTCCAGAACCAGGCCGAAAGATGACCGGTTATGTTATCAAAACACGGGAAGATGGAAAACTTGATATTTCCTTTAAACGTAAGGGATGGGACTCCGTTTTAGATTCCCGTGATGTGGTTTTGGATGCTCTTAACAAATCTGGAGGATTTCTTCCACTGCATGACAAAAGTGATCCGGAAATAATCCGTAATAGACTGAACATAAGTAAAAAAATCTTTAAGAAAGTTGCGGGGACTCTTTATAAAGAAGGAGTTATAATCATTAGCGAAAAAGGGATTGAGTTGAAATAGTTATGCTAAAAGATTATCCCATTCCCATAGAAAATTAGCTGTGAAAATATCTTTATGTCGGTTTTCCTTGATTTCCTTGGAAGACCAAAAACGGCCTTGGTCTATTTCCTTTGGTTCTGGAGTAATAGGTCCCTGCCAAAGGCAGTAATAACTGTGGACCAATTCACATTCCACGGGAGATTTCCAAATATAACGTTTTAGGAAGTTGAGTTCAAAGCCCTGGATTCCTAGTTCTTCACGGCTTTCGCGAATCAGAGCTTGCAAAATAGGCTCATTTAGATCTACATGACCGCCCACAGAGCTATCCCACTTACCGGGCTGAATCTTTTTTGTGGCACTTCGCTGTTGTAGATAGATACGTTGTTGCTCATCAAAGACTTGAAGATGTACCACCCTATGAAGCAATTTGGGGCCGCTATGACAGATAGAACGGGGGGCTGTTGCGAGAGGTTTTCCGGATGGATTTACCACATTATACCAATCGTCCAGGGGAAAGTTGGTTTCCCATCTTTCTTTATTAATTTGACAATGGATTTTGGATCTTAGGGCTGAATACATGGGTTAATACTATGTAAATATAGTTTCTATGACAAGGGGTGGTAATTTACCTTTGACAATTCATCAGTGTTTGGATGAACACTAACTATTACCAATTTCAACAGCCATATTCCGCCAATGGAAAATTAATTTAGATTGTTAGACTCTTCCATTGGCACTCTTCCTTTGTCCCTTCCATAGTCTCAATAATTAAAATGAAATATTTTCATATAGTTTCTATTATGT
>JAQICO010000024.1 GCA_027858495.1 Spirochaetaceae bacterium | reverse complement strand
ACACTCGGCCATGGGATAGCAAGCTTCCCCATGGCTCTCGCTTTATTCCACAGTAGCTGGCGCTGCTGTGTTCATACACTCGGCCATGGGATAGCAAGCTTCCCCATGGCTCTCGCTTTATTCCACAGTCACACTTTTAGCCAAATTTCTCGGCTGATCCACATCTCTCTCCAACTCAAGGGCACAATAATAAGCAAAAAGCTGCTGGGGTAAAGCCATTAAAAAGGGATAGAAAAAATCGTGGGTTCTTGGGACATAAAGAACATCATCGGCGATCTCTGCCACCTCTTCATCGCCCTCAACTGCCAGCGCGATTACCAGCCCCTTTCGAGCCTTAATTTCTTTCATATTGGAAATAACCTTACTTTTGAGGCCATCATCAGGAACTAGAAAAAACGAGGGAGTCTCTTCGTTGATCAATGCGATGGGTCCATGTTTAATTTCGGCAGCACTGAATCCTTCCGCATGAATATAGGATATTTCTTTAAGTTTTAACGCCCCTTCCAAGGCTCCTGGGTAATTTATTCCCCGTCCGAGGAATAGAAAATCTTGATAATGTGCATATTTCTTTGCCAAAGCTGCAATCTGATCTTTGGTTTCCAAAAGACTTTGCATCATTTCAGGCAGTTTTTTTAAATTATTAATGAAGGTCGTTCCTTCTTCCCAGGAGAGGGATCGCATTCGGGCCAACAACAGGGTGAATAAATACAAGGCGGTTATTTGCGAGGTGAAAGCCTTGGTGGAAGCCACGGCGATCTCTGGACCGGAGTGAATATAGACCCCTCCATCGGATTCCCGGGCAATGGTGGAACCCACCACGTTACAAATACCTAATACTCGGCCGCCCTTCCGCTGAATTTCCCTTAGGGCATACAACGTATCGGCGGTCTCTCCTGACTGGGATAGTGCCAGGTAAAGGGTATTTTTTTCCACGATAGGATTTCTATAACGCAGTTCCGATGCAAGTTCGATGGAACAGGGAATACGTGCCATACTTTCCATTAGGTAACAGGCTACCCATCCTGCATGAAAACTGGTTCCCGCAGCAATGATTTTTATACGTTCGACATCCAGCAGCTCCCGGTTAGTCATATTTAAACCGCCCAGTTTTGCCGTGGCCAGATCCTCGTCGATTCGTCCGCTATAGGCCCGGGGAATGGAATCCACCTGCTCAAAGATTTCCTTGAGCATGAAATGAGGATAGCCTCCCTTTTCCAGCTCTTCTAACTCCCAGGAAATATGTTCAACCTTTTTATCCAGTTCCTGATAGCCAAGGTCTGTGCTACGGTAGTTGTTTTCGTCGACAATGATGACCTCTCGGTCCACTAGATAAATACCCTGCTTTGTATAGCCTATTACCGCCGAGACATCGGAGGCTAGAAACATCTCCTTCTCGCCAATTCCCAGAACCAAGGGAGACCCATTACGAGCACCCACAAGTATTCCGGGTTTATCCCTATGCATACAAATAATACCATAGGTACCCTTTACCAGGGTCAACGCCTTTTTTACAGCCTTTTCCAGATCATCTTCATAGAATTTTGCCACAAGATGAGCCAAAACCTCAGAATCCGTTTCAGACTTGAAAACAACACCATCGGCTTTCAGCATTTCCTTAAGAGATATATAATTTTCAATAATTCCGTTATGTACAATAGAAATGGAATTCTTACCATCATTATGGGGATGGGCATTGCGGTCAGTTACTCCGCCGTGAGTTGCCCAACGGGTATGACCAATTCCCGATAACCCTTGCAGATCCTTGGGAACAATCTGTTGAAGATTGATTATTTTACCGGTTTTTTTAAAGGTCACCAATCCTTGAGTATTTAACACACTTATACCAGAAGAATCATAACCCCGGTATTCCAGACGTTTTAAACCTGCAATCAGTACCGAAGATGCCTGACGAAAACCGCTATATCCTACAATTCCACACATATTGCCACTCCAATAAAAAAAATCTCAATACCCTCCCCCCCATAGAACATTATACAAAGGGTAAGGAGGACTTTATGTTCCGATTATATCTGTTTTTATTCATTTCGACCATGCTTTTCAGTTGTGCAATGAACTCTGACACAAAAAAGCCTGAATTCTCTGACGATGATCCGGTGATCCAGGAGGATACCGTTGACCAGGAGGATGCCGTTGACCAGGAGGATGCCGTAGACCAGGAGGATACCGTAGACCAGGAGGATGCCGTAGACCAGGAGGATA
>JAQICO010000386.1 GCA_027858495.1 Spirochaetaceae bacterium | reverse complement strand
GGGCAATATCTGCACGACTATTACCTAAAATCAGTGAAAAATCTTTTTTAAGATCCAAGTTCATTTCACTGATATGCTTAATTTGTTCACGGTATTGAGGATCAAGATCTATATAATTAATAAAAGGAGGATTCCCAAGGTATACATTGCAGGGCGGTATTGGAAAGGTATCCAGCAAAACGTCTCCTTGGAAGAAGTGAATATTTTTCAACTCTTTACAGCGATGTTGGGCTTGTTGGAATACCTGGGGATTTTTTTCTATGCCATAAAATTGGATATGAGGGTATTGTTGGGCCAGGGGAACTAAAAAATTCCCCGAACCTGCCGCACTATCAATTACAGATTCTACAGAACTGAAATCTATTTGACGGCTGATTTCCTGAACTAGATCGGGTGATGTAAAAAAAATGCCCTGCCGTATTCTTGTTTCCCGGCTTAGCTCTGGTGGCGCAGTACAATTCATATACCTATTAGTTTACTCTATTATCTACATTCAAAAAAGCCCCTGCCGGTAAAGACAGGGACTAAGTTTAATCTAACAGATGGCTCTCCTGGGTTCTATCCTGTCGGAACTGACTGGTGTAAAGTTGATGGTAATGGCCCTCTGCCCTCAGCAGCTCGCTATGACTGCCTTCTTCTTTGATTCTTCCGTCTTCAATAACTAAAATACGATGGGCATCTCGAATAGTTGAAAGGCGGTGTGCAATGATGAAACTGGTACGTCCTTCTAGTAGACTTGCCATGGCCATTTGAATCTTCTTCTCGGTTAACGTATCGATGGAGCTGGTTGCTTCATCCATGATGATAATATCCGGATCAGCCAGAATGGTCCGAGCTAAACTTATTAACTGCTTTTGTCCAAGAGACAACAGAGTTCCTTCCTCACCGATCTCTTCATCATAACCCTTGGGTAAAGAGAGTACCATCCCATGGGCACAGCCCTTTTGGGCCGCCTGAATCATCTCCTCTTCAGTGGCATCAAGACGGCCATATAATATGTTGTCTCTTACTGTACCAGAAAATAAATGAGGTTTTTGTAAAACCACAGCTATTCGACTCTGAAGGGCTTGTTGACTGTAATCGCGGTAGTCTCTGCCGTCGATGAGTATCTCTCCATTTTGGGGTTCGTAATAGCGGGTTAATAGGTTTACCAAGGTGGTTTTTCCACCACCTGTAGGACCCACTATGGCTATTGTTTCTCCCGGCTGAACGGTCAGGTTAAATCCCTTGAAAATGGGCTGGTTTTTTTTGTAGTAGAAATCAACCTGATTATACTGTATCTGCCCCTGAAAACTGGCCTGCTCAAGGGCCCCTTGTTTATCCTGTATATCCGCTTGGGTATCTAGAAGAGAAAAAACCCTTTCTGCACTGGCGATGGACTGCTGCATTTCGCTGAACACTCGGGATAATTCCTGAATGGGCCAGAGCATAAAGGTTACATAGGCAATGAAGGCCCTTAACCCTCCAATGGTCAATCCTCCTATTTGAACATTCCAGCCGCCGTACCATATAATAGCTGCCACGGCTAAGGAGGTTATCAGCTGTACCATGGGTAGAAAAATCGCCGATAGCCAAGCTGCTTTATATGATGCCTGGTACATTCGGCCGGTTATACCGTTGAAATTTTCCAGATTCGCCTCTTGTTTATTCAGTGCCTTAACCACTCGGACACCACTGATACTTTCGCTATAGGCGGTGGTGATTTCTGAGTTGATCGAACGAACCTTTCTGTATTCTCCGATGATGTGGCTTTTAAATTTTACTGCAAGAAAAACCAATAGCGGCATCATTGCCATTACAATTAAACCCAGCTTCCAGTTGATGGTTAACATAAAAATCAAGGCTGTAATAATATTAAACACGCCCCAGATACTGTCTAAAAACATCCAAGAAGCAAGCTCCGCAATTCTTCGGGTATCGCTGGTAATTCTAGATAGCAGCCAACCGCTGGATGTCTTGTCAAAGAAGGAAAAGGACAGTCCCTGCAGATGATTAAACAATTTTTCTCTTAAATCTGACTGAAGCCATTCGCCCAATCTTCCTGCACAAAAAATAAAGAAAAAGATGCTGATACTATTGGCTAGATAAAGTATTCCTATACGCCATGCATAGAACTTTACCTGGTCTAGATCCTTTGGGACTACGCCCTTGTCTATCAGGTCTTTGGAAAAATAGGTGCTGGTGGAATCAAACAGAGCTGTAAGTGCAATGAAGATAATAAATCCCACCATCCAGCCCCAATGGGGTTTAGCTTCCCTGAAAATTCTGAATATTGTTCCCCCGGACAGGGGGCTTTGTTTCTGTTTCATAATATAATCCTTATAGGTTGCTGACCTTTGCCAGCTCTTCCTGTAATTCTACTTCGATTTTTGTCTGTAAATCGAAGACCTCACGGTAAAAACCCTGCTCTTTTACCAGTTGTTCATGGGTTCCCATCTGACAGATTTTTCCATGATTTAATACAACCACCCGGTCAGCCATCTGCAAGGTCTGGATTCGGTGGGCAATGATAAAGGTGGTACGATTCTCCATCAGTCCATCCAAGGCCCGACGGATCTGTTCCTCTGTGTCGGCATCTACCGCAGAGGTAGAGTCGTCAAGAATCAGGATCCTGGGGTTTTTAAGCAGGGTTCTGGCAATGGTTATACGCTGTTTTTGGCCCCCTGAAAGGCTGACGCCCTTTTCTCCCACCTGGGTGTCGTATCCCATGGGAAAGGACATGATGGAATCATGGATCGCAGCTGCCCTGGCCGCAGCTTCTATTTCTTCAGGGGTAACATCCCGGTCCACACTGTAGGCGATATTTTCTGCCACAGTCATGGAAAATAGAAAGGGTTCCTGTTCTACAATCCCCATGTTATTTCTAAGTTCTTTCCGGCTGTATTGATGCAACGAAACTCCGTCTAGGAGGATCTCCCCCTGCTGGTAGTCGTAAAATCGGGGAAGAAGATTAACCAAGGTTGTCTTACCCGATCCGGTGGAGCCAAGCAGGGCAATCTTTTCTCCCTGTTTGACCTTCAGGTTTATACCCTTTAGAACAGGAGTTCCCGGGTTATAGAAAAAATGCAATTCTTTAAACTCCAAGTTCCCTTGTATCCTGTTTGGCCTATGAATACCTTTTAAAGGCTCTTGCTCCTCTTGAAGAATCTCTTCGACCCTTTGAAAGGAAACATAACTTTTTGAGAGTTCAGTTATTACCCTGCCCAGCTCCTGAAGAGGCCAGATAAGAGAATTGACCATGCTGGCAAACGCCACATATGTCCCAGGACTTATCTGCTCTTTTATGACCATTATTGCACCGATTACTAAAACCGTTACGAACTGTGTTCCGCAGATAATATGAGCAAAGGGCCAATAAAGATTGTGCCAAAAAATATGACGAAAACCCAGTCTCCGCTGTTCATCGTTGATTCCCTTAAAGATCTTTTTTTCCCAATTCTGCCGAGCAAAGGCTCTTACCACCCTAATCCCTGAAAGATTTTCCTGAATACGGGTGGTCATCAGAGCTTCCTGGTTTTGATAGTCGTCGTAGGTTTCAAAGATTTTTCCAAAGAAAAACCAGGAGAGAAATACCATCAGCGGTGTAGCAATGGTTGCCCATAACGCCAGTCTCCATTCCAAAATCAACAGAGCCGTTAGATTAATCACATATAATAAAAGAATCTTTAAAAGCTCGGGAACTTGATCCATATAAAAACGTCGAATACTGTCTACATCAGAGGTGGCACGTTGAACCAATTCTCCCGAATTGGTTTTGTCGTGATAAACAAAACTCAATCGTTGGATGTGGTCATAGATTTTTCCACGAAGCCCCTTTACCACATTTTCTGCAGTTTTGGCTTTTCCCTTTCCTTCAAGGAAAAAGAAAAGTCCTCTGGTTAAAGCCAGGCCTAAAAAGGCAAAACCGGAAAGTAATAAAGATCTGAAACCCTGATCTTTTATCAATACTTCATCGATAATGTGGCGTATTAACAGATTTCCCAGGGTTTCCATTGCCACGGCTACAGCTAGGGCTGTCATTGCCCCCATGAATATTAAGCGGGAAGGCCCGATCATGGTAATTAGGCTTTTTAGTGTATTTTTGTTGTTTCTCATAGTCTGCTGTCCTCCCGGACCAGCGAAAATCTTCAACGATTCCTGCAGACTTAAACCCCTTAGGGCATAAAAAAAGCCGCAGGACCCTGGGTATCTGCGGCGTTAAAAACA
>JAQICO010000449.1 GCA_027858495.1 Spirochaetaceae bacterium | reverse complement strand
TCCTTTGGTGCCTGGTTTTTACGACGTCACTACGATGTCGCAAAACTCAGTCCAAACTTCCCCATAATGGATGATGGAGATTCGGTGGATCTGTTAAAAAGTCTATTTCCAGATCAGCCCCGGGGAGAACTCAAAGGAATTGCCAAAGCCATTTCCAGAGCAAAGGATGAATGCCTAAGCCCCCAGGATGATCTGAGATCCATCAGCAGTAAGCCCTTCTTTCCTGAAGCCTACGAGGCCTATGAACAAAAATTACGCGCCATAGGGAATGTGGATTTTGGAGATCTAATCCTGCTTCCCCTAATACTATTGGAGAAACATGACTCTATCAGGAAACAGATACATCAACGCTTCCGAGGGCTACTGGTTGATGAATACCAGGATTCAAATAGTGCCCAGTTCCGACTTTTACAGCAGTTAAAAGGACCTAAAAGCTGTATAACTGTAGTAGGAGATGATGACCAATCCATTTATAAATTTCGTGGTGCACGAGTTGAAAATATTTTAAATTTTGAAAAGCAGTTTCCCAACACCGTAACCATAAAACTTGAAGAAAACTATAGATCTACTGGGCGTATATTAAATATTGCCTCCCATGTGGTCTCTAAAAATAAAGAGCGCCTCGGTAAGACCCTATGGACCCAGAACGATATGGGAGACAAGGCCAAGGTGGTATACCTCCAGGACTATAGAGAAGAAGCAGAATATTTCTCTCGTATTTTAGAAGATGAAGAATATAGCGGAACAGCGATACTTTATAGAACCAATGCCCAATCCAAGGCATTTGAAGACAGTTTCAGACAGCAGGGCATCCCCTATCGTCTAGAGGGAAACTTAAGTTTCTATGATAGATAAGAAGTGAAAGATTGCCTTGCCTATCTTTCTCTTCACCAAAATCCCGCCAATGAAATAGCCCTTCGAAGAATTATTAATAAACCAACCAGAGGCGTAGGTGCCGTAACCCTGGAAAAAATCATAGTTGAAATAAACCCCTTGGAACCACAGATGCTCAAGGCAGTAGATAGGGCATTGGATAATATTAAAGGCAAGGCGCAAAATTCACTGACCCGATTTATTGAAGGCTATGCAGAACCCTTTTTCGATGATGATCCTGAAGAATCCCTATCCTATTATATTCGTGAATTTCTTAATCGATTCGGCGTAATTGACCATTACAGAGAAAGGGACCGATTGGAACACAGCGGCCGGGAGGCCAATATAAGCGAGTTAATCAACAGCGCCTTGGCTTATCCTCCAAATCAGGAGGGATTAAGGGACTTCTTAGAAACCCTTGAATTAGACAGCTCTGCTTCGGAAGAAGAAAACCAGGGCAATGCGGTTACCCTAATCACCATGCATAATACCAAAGGGCTGGAATTCCCCCGTGTATTCATCACAGGAATGGAAGAAGGCCTGTTTCCCAGCAACCGCTATGATTCAGCCATGGATGACAGTCAATTAGAAGAAGAAAGGCGGCTGTTTTATGTAGCCATTACCCGTGCCATGAACCAGTTGTATTTTACAGGATGCCGGTATCGTCTGAGATTCGGTAGAATAGAAGAAACCTTTCCCTCCCGTTTCTTACAGGAACTCCCCCCCGATGAAATAGAAGAGTTGAATCCCATGGCAATATCCATGGGCCAGGAAAAATCTGGAGAATACAGCAAGGGGACCCGGGTGATCCACGACGATTATGGGGTGGGCACGGTGTTCCAAGTTTTATACAATAACGGACATCAGGTAATACATGTGCAATTTGAATCAGGGCAGAAGGCGACCCTTATGCCTCAATTCTGTCAACATAAATTAGATAAACTAGGGAACAGTGAATGGGATTAACAGTAGAGCAGTGGCCCTATTTTCGCAGGGCAAGTGATTATCACCTCTATGACGACAAAGGTAAGCGGTATTTGGATCTATTTCAAAACAATGGCAGAGCAATTATGGGTCACCGGCCTGGAAAATTTTCTCAATATATAAAAAACAGCCTTTCCAGAGGTGTTTGGGCAGATTACCCCAGTCCTATAAAAAAACGTCTAGCCGGAGTGTTAAAAAAGATTTTCCCGGAATACTCATCTATGACTCTTTTTACAAATAAAGAACGCGCTCAGTTATATTTATTAAAGCAACAGCAGACAGTCTTAAAATTGGAAAATATTTTTTTAGATCCCCTTTATCACAACCAGGGAGAATCTTGGTTATGGCGTCCCCATCATCCCAACCATC
>JAQICO010000286.1 GCA_027858495.1 Spirochaetaceae bacterium | reverse complement strand
GCAATAGTTACTGAATTACTTTATCCAACCAGCCGATTATTGCAAAACATCACTGGTTTACTTACAGCTAGAAATAAACCTATATTTGGGGACAATGCCTTTGCCCATGAGTCGGGGATTCATCAACATGGGGTTCTATCCAATTTAGAAACCTATGAAATTATGAAACCTGAATCCATTGGACGAAATAGAGAATCCTTGGCCATGGGGCGTCATTCTGGTAAACATGCTTTAATAGAAAAGATTCGACAGTTTAATTTAACCTTGGACGAAGATCAGTTTAACCAGGTTTTTCAACTTTTTACAGAGGTGGCTGATAAGAAGAAAGAAGTATACGATGATGACCTTTTAATCATCGTTGCGTCTGTACTTAACTCCGTATCTACGGGATTTAAAATGGAATATTTCCATGTCTTTACCGGGAATACCATAATGCCTGCAGCCACGGTTAAAATCACCAAGGACGATGAGGTGTTGGTAGGCTCAGAAACAGGAGATGGACCTGTTGATGCATTATTTAAAGCTATAGAGAACTGTACCGGCTATGTCGGCGAATTGGAGGAATATACCATACAGGCCGTTGGCCATGGCCAGGATGCTCAAGGGCATGTTAAAATTTCCGTTAATTTTGGCGGGATTTCAGTAATCGGAAAAGGATCCAGTACCGATGTAATAAAAGCTTCGGCCTTGGCCTACCTTAATGCAATAAATCATTACCTGGTTCAAGAGAATACAGGGAAATAATAGGAGAATCAAATGAAGGAATATAAAATAGCAGTGCTAGAAGGAGACGGCATTGGACCTGAGGTTATGTCCGAGGCTCTAAAGGTACTTTTTGAAGTAGCAGAATTAGAAGGATTCACTCTCAATTTTGAAAATGGACTAATAGGTGGAGCAGCAATTGATGCCTGTGGTACAGCGTTACCCGATGAAACCGTGGATTTAGCCTTGAGAAGTGATGCTGTTTTATTGGGTTCTGTGGGCGGTCCAAAATGGGACAAACTCCCTCCTCAAGAAAGGCCTGAACTTGGCGGGCTTTTGGCTATTCGTAAAAAACTTAATCTTTTTGCAAATCTTCGACCGGTAAAACTTTACCCAGGTCTGGATGAGCTTTGTCCTATTAAACCCGGTGGTAAAACTCCTGCCATCGATCTTCTTACAGTCCGAGAATTATCGGGAGGTATATATTTCGGTCAGCCAAAAGAATTAACTGAAAATGAAGGCTTGGATACAATGATATACGATCGAAAAACCGTCACACAGATCATGCATGAAGCCTTCAAAATCGCTAGGTTACGTAGTAAAAAGGTCTGCAGCGTTGATAAAGCCAACGTTCTTAGGTCCAGTATTTTATGGAGAGAGGTTGCAGAAGAAGTTTCTAATGAATATAGCGATGTAGAACTTAGTCATATGTATGTGGATAATGCAGCAATGCAGTTGATTCTTAATCCCGCTCAGTTTGATGTAATTGTTACTGGGAATTTATTTGGAGACATACTTAGTGATGAATCAGCTGCCTTGGCAGGTTCTTTAGGAATGTTACCATCTGCAAGTCTAGGGGATAAGGTTCATCTATTTGAACCGTCAGGAGGTTCTGCTCCAGATATTGCAGGCAAGGGAATTGCAAATCCCTTGGCCCAGATTCTTTCAGCCGCCATGATGCTTGAATATTCCCTAGGTGAAATAGCAGGGGCAAAACGGATTTCCCAGGCTGTTGAAAAGGCACTAGCAGATGGATTTAGAACTGGTGATATTGCAGGCTCTAAGGATAAGGTTGTAGGAACCCGGGAAATGGGGGAGGCCGTTAGGCAACGGTTATAACCCGAGTCGATACTAAATTGGCTGTCTTAGGGCCGCCAATTTAGTGAATGGATGTTTTAATGAATGAAAGTCATATGATATCCTTTCCCCCAAAACATTCTGTAATTTAGGATATGGGTGAGGATTTCTTATTCTACATAAAATCTTTTTACTCTATGGTTAATACCGCAGGTAATTTCATAGGGTATGGTATTTAATAAAGTTGCGAGTTCCCAGGCATCAGGTTGACCTTTTTCAGGGCCAAAAAGGGTTGCATAATCACCTGTTTCAATGGAACTTTCCATACCTATATCCATTAATATCTGGTCCATACAAACTCGACCGACCTGTGGATAGGCTTTTCCATTGATCCATACATTTGATTTATTGGATAGATTTCGATTATATCCATCGGCATAACCCACAGAAATCGTGGCTATTTTAGTTTGTTTAGAGGATTCCCAGGTTAAGCCATAGGACAACGCTGTCCCCTTGGGTATTTCTTTTATGTAGGTCACAGGACTTCGGAATTCCATCACTGGTTTTAAATCCAAAGTGGGATTTACCTTTATTTCAGGATAATATCCATAAAGCATAATACCCGGTCTTACCATGTCCAAAAAACTATTTTCATGGAAAATTATTCCTCCGGAATTGGCGCTATGTAATAATCCGGGATCTATATTCATTTTTTTAATTTGATCTATACTTTTCTTAAAGGATTCGATTTGTCTTTCTGTAAAGTCTTTATGTTCTTTTTTTGAACTGTCTGAAACAGGAAAATGAGTACAACATCCTGCCAGTTTTAAATAGGGGCTTTTATCTATGAATATAGCTAATTCTTCGGTTTCTTCTGGAGAACAACCCAATCTCCCCATGCCAGTATCGATTATAATATGTACATCAAGTTTTGTATGTTGTTTTATAGTTTCTTCTTCAAGTAACTTCAGATAAGCAATACTGCCAACCACTGGCGTAAGGGATAATTCAACCAGTTGAGAGATTTCTCTATAATCACAGTGCCCTAAGAGAAGAATGGAGCATTCAATCCCTCCTTGTCTTAGCTGTATTGCCTCATTCACCCTTGCGATAGACAAAAAAGATATACCTTCCTCCAGAAAAAATCTGGCAACCCTTAACGCTCCATGACCATAGGCATCGGCCTTAATGGCAGGACAAATCTTTATTCTCTTAGGTAAATGCTCCTTAAGGATCTTTAGATTATGACGCAGATTTTGTAAATGAATTAGACAATGGGTTCCTTTAATTATTTTATCCATGGGAATATCTCCAAGGTTTTCGTTTCAATGGCATGGACATGCATCTGGGGCCTCCTCGGCCTCTTACCAATTCTGAACCTTCTATAGGTATAACTTCAATTCCTGCTTTATATAGGGCTTCATTGGTAATTTGATTGCGATTATAGGTAATAACTCTGCCTGGTGCAATGGCAAGGGTATTAGTGCTGTCGTTCCATTGTTCCCGGGAAGCATTTACAGAATTATTTCCACCACTCTTTATCAATAATACCGAAGGAATTCTTAAGTTCCTACGTAGTACTTCTTTTAGATCTGTACTTGACGTTATGCTTAAGCGATTTTCCTTATCTCGTGATAATTCAAAAATTTTAAGTTGATCTTTAATCCCCCAATAGATGGTAAATTTATCATAATCTACCATGGTAAAAACTGTATCCAAATGCATAAAAGCACGATGAAAAGGAATTTGTAAAACAATTATTTTTTTAATTTTCATGTTGGTTTTAAATAATTCTCTGGATAATTGTTCGATGGCGGTGGTGGAACTACGAGCGCTACAACCTATTAGTACCGTTTCGGGGTTTAGAATAAAAATGTCTCCTCCTTCTAAACTTTGACTCTGGTTATACCCAAATAAATGGTCGATTTTTTTATGGGTTTCTTGCTGGATTTCTTCCATGATATATTTCAATAAAAGAGATTCGCCTCTACGGGCCATTGTCGCCATGGTATTTATGGATACTGCCCCACCGATAACAGTTCCTGGATCCCGAGTAAAATACAAATTCGTCAGGGGAGGGAAATAGTAATTGAATTCACCATGAATTTGAGAGATTAAACTTTCC
>JAQICO010000073.1 GCA_027858495.1 Spirochaetaceae bacterium | reverse complement strand
TTCTTATCTCTATAGGAAAATTTGGTCACTGCGTCCTGCAGCAACGGCGGTAGGAAAAGGTATTCCCGCTTCCAGATTATCCACACCTAGATCTTCCAGGTTTTTTGCCAAGTGAATTCTCTGGACGGTGTTTAATGTTATTCCCGGAGACTGAAGCCCTTCCCTTAGAGTGGTGTCATTTATTTTTATTTGTTTGATTTTCATCGATTCCTCATCCTCCAGTATTTGCAGAAAAAGATCTTCTTGCCAATCTGGCTAGGTTGGGTAAAATATTAGAGAGAACCGTGGAGGATTCCCAACTATGGTAAAAAGAAATGTTTTTTATAATATACTACTATTATTGATACTACTGCCCCAGGGTTTATTTTCATCGGGAAAACAATCTTCCTTGGATTTTACTTCCCCAGAGGAACAACCCTATATAACCCTCTTTTGTGCTGCCAGTACAACAGATATTATGGAAGAGTTGGGGGAACAGTTTTTTCAACAACATGGAATAGAGATACGTCTCAACCCGGCATCCAGCGGAATATTGGCCCGTCAACTAGCTCAAGGAGCTCCTGCGGATTTATATGTATCCGCGTCCAAAGAATGGATAGATTACGTAATAGAGGAAGACCTGGCCTTTAAATGGGATGGTTTTATGCAAAACGACCTGGTTTTGATAGCTCCAAAGGACAGCTCTATCGAACCCTTTATAATGGAGGATAGTAATTCATTTGCAGAACTTACTCATTTGATCTGGGCCATTGGTGATCCCAATCATGTACCAGCTGGAAAATATGGCCAACAGTCCTTGGAATATTTTAACCTTTACAAGATGTTAGAGGATCAGGGAATTGTTACTACTGCAAATGTACGTGCCGCCCTTATGCTGGTTGAATTGGAAGAAGCTGATCTAGGAATAGTTTACAAGAGCGATGCTCAAAAATCAGACAAAGTTAAAGTTCTTTCAACCTTTCCAACCAATACTCATTTACCCATAGAATATTATTGTGGTCTACTTGATAAAGACAATGAAAATGCTCAAGCCTTTTATGATTTTTTATTGTACTCCACCCAAGCCAATTCACTTTATCAAGAATACGGCTTTATCCCCCTAAGCAAAGAGGATTAAAGCTTATGTTGAATAACCAGGAGATATTGCAGACGGTGCTGCTTTCCATAAAAATTGGTCTTTTAGCAACGTTGGTGAATCTTCCGTTGGCCATCTTGGCTGTACAGGGATTATTACGCAGAGATTACCTGGGTAAAAGTTTAGTGGAGGGAGTCATTAATCTTCCCCTTGTTCTTCCACCGGTAACCACGGGATATCTTCTTCTATTATTATTGGGTAAAAAAGGCTTCATTGGTGGCTGGCTATTTGAACGTTGGGGAATATCCATCGCCTTTTCCACCATGGCAGCTGTGATAGCCGGTATGGTGGTATCCTTCCCATTGATGGTACGCAGTATACGGGTTGCCATTGAAATGATTGATCCTGCCTTGGAAAAGGCGGCTTTAACATTGGGGGCATCCAAAGTTTCTGTGTTTTTGCGAATCACCATGCCCCTTGCCTTACCGGGAATTTTAAGCGGTGTCATAGTTGGATTTGCCCGTTGTCTTGGAGAATTCGGAGCCACCATGACCTTTGCGGGGAACCTGCAAGGAGAAAGCAGAACCATTGCTCTATCGGTATACAGCCAGCTTCAGATTCCAGGCAGAGAAAGCCAGGCAGCCCTGCTCGTAATAATATCCATAGTGATATCCTTTGGAGCAATGATTACCTCTTCCCTTTTAAACAAAGCCCTACAAAAAAGGAGTCCTAAAAACGGTGAAAATACAATATGATCTTCAACTTAAATTAAGGGATTTCACACTTGATATTCAAGGAGCATGGGATACAGGAACGTTGGGTATTTATGGACCATCGGGGGCAGGTAAAAGTACCTTTTTCAATTTGCTTCAAGGTTTGCTAAAACCGGATCAGGGCCTAATAAGACTCAATAACAGAGAACTCACCCGGGTGGACAGGGGAATATATATTCCGGTACAACATAGGAAAATAGCCTTGGTATTTCAGAATAAGCTTCTTTTTCCCCATATGAATATCCGGGAAAATCTACAATTTCCCTTGGCCTATGTAAAATCTCCCAGAATAGAATTTAACGAAGTAGTAGATCTTTTGGAACTATCGGAGCTGCTTGATTCCATGCCACAGGATATTTCTGGGGGCGAACAGCAGAGGACAGCCATAGGAAGAGCCCTATTATCTTCTCCAGAACTCTTGCTTTTGGATGAACCCTTTAATGGGGTTGATATCACCCTTAGAGAAAAAATTCTTCAATACTTAAAAACACTATCAACGGAGTTAAAAATCCCTATGATGGTGATAAGTCATGAACTTTCCGATTTAGAAGCACTGACAAAGGATATCCTTTACATGAAACGGGGGAAATTCCTAAAAACCAAGGCACATAGATTTTCCATACCGGGATGTTACCCCATTTGACCTATTGCTCTAACAAAGGCTGATCAGTAACTGGGACTGCTTTTTCGGATTCCAATGAGGATTCTTTGATCTTAAAATAGTCAATGGAATTTTCCAAGTTTTGAGATTGAATATTTAATTCTTCAGCCATGGCTGCCATTTCTTCGGAGGCCGAAGCATTACGTTGTATTACCTGATCCAGCTGCTGAATTGAACTATTGATTTGACTTGCACCATGACTCTGCTCCTGACTGGCAAGGGTTATTTCTTTAACAATGTCTGCGGTTTCTGTGATCTTGGGTATAAGATTATTTATTATCTCCCCTGCTTTTTCTGCCTCTTCTACGCTGGTAGATGCTATACCGGTAATCTCCGATGCAGCTTTCCCCGAAGTCTCAGCTAATTTTCGAACCTCTGCTGCAACTACAGCAAATCCCTTTCCTGCTTCTCCAGCTCTGGCTGCCTCTATGGCTGCGTTTAACGCCAACATATTTGTATTTCGAGAGATGTTTTCTATTACACCGATCTTTTCAGCTATGACTCGCATGGCATCCACGGTTTTATTTACGGTTTTAGCTCCCTTTGCAGCATCCATGGCCAATTCTACAGAAATTTTATCTGCCCTTTGAGAATTTTCCATATTCTGTTGAATATTGGCAGCCAACTGCTCCATGGAACTGGAAATCTCTTCTGTACTGGCAGCCTGCTCATTGGCTCCGGAAGAAATCTGCTGTGAGGTTGTATTTATCTGTTGAGAGCCCGAGCCCACTCGTTCAGAGCTTTCTCGTATTTCTCCAATCACATTATTTAAACCATCTATCATGGAATTCACTGCCCCTGCCAACACTCCAATTTCATCGTTCTGCTGTATATCCATGGTATTTCTTAAATCGCCATCAGCCACCATTTTCGTAATACTAACACCCTTTAACAGTGGAATGGTAATACGGTTTGTCATAAAATAGGCAAAAACCAATGATCCTACGAAAAAGACTATTGAGATGATAAAAAATTGCATGATTGTATTAGAAATAATAGTACCTGCCCTCTGTTCTTCCAAGAGGACCCTTTGCTTCTGCATTTCACCAAGATCATTGATAGCTCCCCTCATTATTTCAAAATGTGTTATACTTTGAGTCAATTTCTGCTGGAGAGAGAAATTATCTTGAAAACTTCTAGAGGATAATTCAACCACTCTTCTGCTTAATTCTTCCCAGTTATTAAATTCCTGATTAAAAATCTCAAGCATTTCATTGGCTTCTCCGCCCATTATTTCAACAGCTTGATTTACTCGTTCCCTGGTTTGCCCTAGATTTTCTTTGCTGGATGAATCTAAATCAGCCAGCTGATCTTCCGAATCTACCGAAAGGATTAGCAGTTGTGCAACATAGGCTTGATAGGCATCTCTATCTGCATTGAGAACCAATGAAAGGGCCTTTTCCAATGCTCTACGGCGATTAAAACTTAGAGTTTTATTTAATTCCCCATCGATTAGTTCTCCCATAAGATTAATCTGATTTCTCATTAAATCAAAGGAAGCAATGGCAGAACCTTCTTTTTCCTGTATTTCTCGATTCTTTTCAACGGTGGTCAAAGAAAGTTCTAGGATGGATTCATTCAAATCATACCATTGTTGGTATTCCTGTGAAAAAACCTGATATTGAGAATCCATTTCCTGGCTGAAACCTTCGGCAGGACCGGACATTCTATCCCAGGTTTGTTGGAGATTTTCATTAATACTTTCAGTTAACTGAAGAACCTTATCTTTATTCAACTCAAATTGAATATCCTTAATATCAATTAGAGCCTGATAGGCATCTCTATCTGCATCTATCATGGTGGCTCTATCATTCTGCAATTGGGTGATATTGTTTACAATTGTTTTAATGGTGGTTAAGTTAACTAACCCTACTATCAATATAAACATCAATGAAATTAGCGGTATTCCTACTAAAAGAAACAATTTTTTTCTTATTTTCATTACCCATCTCCAATTTTTTTCTAAAATATATAAATT
>JAQICO010000426.1 GCA_027858495.1 Spirochaetaceae bacterium | reverse complement strand
TTATAGTATCCGTTCAGAATTCAAACGCTTTGAACAGGAATCCCAGGATTTCAGACTTAACGAAATGTCCCGGATACAGAATAGTCTGATAGACCATATAAATATGGTTTTAAATATGGTGGAGCGCTACTATGAAGAAAGTCGAAATAGAGAATACCTTATTCAACGCTACGGACCTGGTTTAATCAATATCATAGATTTAGCTCAAAGTAATATTCAAGAACCTCTGAACTTATACAAGGGAGGTATAATATCAAAAATGGAGGCTCAGGCACGTATATCGGAGATCCTTAGAAAAATGAGATATGCCAATGGTACCGGATATATCTGGATCAACGATATGGGTGATCCGGTTCCCCGTATGGTGATGCATCCCACCTCGCCTCAACTGGAAGGACAGCTTCTGGACCATGAAAAATATAACTGTGCCTATGGAGAAGATATAAATCTTTTTTCAGCCTTCAGAGAGGTATGCCGTCAGGATGGCCAGGGATTTGTGGATTACCAATGGCCCAAACCCCTGGAAAATGGTTTAAGTGAACAACGGGGAAAATTATCCTATGTTCGACTGATTGAAGAATTAGATTTAGTGATGGGAACAGGAATATACGTGGATGATGCAGAATTGGATGCAAAGGCCAGCGCTATCAATGCCATTTCGTCCATGAGATATCAATCAGGCTCGGGTTATTTTTGGATCAACGATACCGCATCCCCCTATCCCAATATGGTGATGCATCCCATCAGTCCACAACTGGATGGAACCATTCTGGACAGTGATAGTTATAATAAAGAAAAAGAAACCGGTAATAACATCTTCATTGGTTTTAAAGAAATTGCCTTAAATCAAGGAGAGGGATTCCTAGAATATTCCTGGCCGAAACCCCAGGGGAACGGAATAACCCAGGAACAGCCGAAACTTTCTTTCATCAGCTATTTTGAACCTTGGGACTGGGTTATAGGAACTGGAGTTTATATCGATGAGATAGAAGAAAAGCTGCTGGAAAAAGAACAGATTCTGATGAAAAATATCCGCCGATCTCTATGGGTTACCCTGGCCATATTGATCAGCTCACTGGCCCTGGGGATTTTATGCTCTCTATATATATCTCTATCAGCCACACGTCCCCTGGGGGGAGAACCCTATGAGATTCAATACTTGGCCTATAGGGTTTCCCAGGGAGAGCTTCGGGAAAACTCAAAGATCAAAACAGATGAACTTCAGGGTGTTTTTAAGGATCTACACCTGATGTCCCATCGCTTAAGTAAAATTGTTTCATCCATAAAGGGAGCCAGCGATGAAAATGCCTCAAGCAGTGAAGAACTCAGTGCATCGGCAGAAGAATTGGCTTCATTGGTGGAAGAACAAGCTGCCATGGCAGAAGAGGTGGAAAGAACCCTATTATCAATGTCAGAAAGTATTGGAGACAATGCTGAAAATACCGATGAAACTGAAAGTGCAATTAAAGAAATGGTGTTGTCTATGGAAAAGACCCAGGTGATTTTAGATAAAACGGTAAAGGTTAATCAGGGGATATTAGATAAAGTGGGCGTTATCGATGAAATGGCCAGACAAACCAACATGCTCTCTTTAAATGCCTCAATAGAGGCGGCCAGGGCCCAAGAGGCTGGCCGGGGATTTTCTATTGTAGCCCAGGAGGTTCGAAAATTATCCGAAAAAAGTCACCGGGCAGCCCAGGAAATCAATGAGTTGACCCAGGAAAGTTTTGCCCTAACCGGAGAGACTGCCCAATTCTGCAAGATTATTCAGCAGGAAAGCTTTAAACTTCAACAGAAGATGATACACATTAATCAGAACTGCCATGAAGAAAAAAAGCGTATTGAAGAAATTTCCAGGGCCATGGGAGAATTCACCAGGGCCATTCAGCAGGAATCCGCCGCCTCAGAACAACTGGCCTCCATGGCAGAATCTCTAAATACTCAAACGACAAGGGTTAACCAGGAAATGAGTTTCTTTAAGGTGGAGAACAAAATCGAGAAAGAGAAACTAGTGGAATATAATTAGTGATATTTTTTAAAATCTCAATTAATGAAACAAAGAATCTATTGGTCTCCGAAATTCAAAGAAAAGATCTCTTTTATTTTTTCCATGGCAGCCTGTTCATCGGGTCCGTTGATGGTAACCTCAATTTTATCACCGCAAAAAGCCCCCAGAGTAAGAATGGACATAATATCACCAGCATTTGCTTTGTTTCCCTTTGATTCTAGAAGGATTTCTGATTCAAACTGCAATGCAGTCTGAGCCAACATACTTGATGGGCGGGCATGTATCCCCTTTGGATTGGTGACTTCGATAATCTCTTTAACCATGCTTTATTTTACAGTTATAAGACAAATTACACAACAATATAAAAAACAGCAATATAAAAAAAGAACTTGACCTCTTTATTTAAAAGGTTTTTAATTAATATTGCCATGCTTATTAATGTCAAAGATATCGAAACATTCCTAGAACGTCCCTACCCCCTAATCATTGCAGGAAACCGGTCTACCCTGGAAAAGGTCCCGCCGGGCAACTGGATAGCAGGGACGGTACCCTTTGTCATTGAAAACAGAGGAGAAGAGCTTCAAGACGACCTACTGGAAATTACGCCCATACCCTCCAGTGTCTCGGAAGTGAAGATAAAGAGTTACACACTAGATAATATCCATCAAATCTA
>JAQICO010000004.1 GCA_027858495.1 Spirochaetaceae bacterium | reverse complement strand
TTCTTGGTTCTTTCCAGCTTTTCAATCAGTTTAGTACAGCGGAAGGTAAACAAGTAGGTGTATTTCTCTTCAGTAAAACCTTCGTTGGGAAGGAACTCATCAAACAGAACCTTCAGGTCTGCGTAGAAGGGGATCTTTCCGGTGGGAGTATCCATTGCGTCGTACTCTCCGTGAATTCTACCTTCAGCCCAGTGCAACCAAACTTTTTTCGCCAGCTTGCTGGTCATGAAGTTTCCTTTAGGATCTTTCATGAAGTAGTTAGTTGAGTAAATCTTGGGTTCAGCCTTACAGCCTTCACCGAACTTGATATTGTTAAGAGTATACTCTCCCAAAGGATAAGAAACGAAGTCCATGTTGGCCATGGGAGAAGCAGCACGAACACCGGCCTGACCCAAGGTAGCGGCAGTAGTTTCTGATTCCAAAGTACAAGCCTTTAACAGGATTCCGTCTTTCCATGAAGGAGATTCCTCTACAGGAACGGAAGTGTCGCTGTCACGACCACCGTAAAGAACACCGGAAACCTTAACACCATCCTTGGATTCAAAGCCTTTTTTGTCGAAGTTGTCCAGGTAATCCAGTCTCATGGTATATCGGGAGTTGGGGTGAGCAACAGGAACTTCATTTCCCTTGTTGTCTTTCATTCCCTCAGTCCATTCACCGATGTGGTTCAGACCGCTTTTAGGATTATCTACACCTTGACCCAACCAATAGGGCATTTTATCGGGACCCTGAAGAATGTTCGAGAAGATAACTTCCTGGTTCTTCATGGCGTTTTCGAAAATTACAGGATCGTCATCTGCGTTAACATCTTTGATGATACCGAAGATACCCTGCTCTACGTTTACTGCACGGAATTCACCGTTGATGTTTCTAGCGTAGATGATGTCATCACCAACGATTTGTTCACCGGGGATCATAGCAGTAGCAGTTTTACCACAAGCGGAGGGATAAGCACCAGAGAAATAAGTTTTTCTTCCCTTGTTCTGACAAGCCATAAGGAACATATGCTCACAGAGCCATCCTTCTTTACCGGCTTTGTTGATAGCCAGTCTCATAGCATGCTTTTTAAGGCCAACAGAGTTGCCTGCGTACTGAGCATTCATAGAATAAACGATCTTGTTCTGGGTATCCATGTAGATTCTTCTTTTATCCAGGTTGATTACACAACCTCTTTCATCACAGGGACCTGCAGAGTGGATAAATTTGAAGAAATCCTGGCATTGAGCACCTTCGTTAAGAAAGTGATCGTAGGCAGATCGATAGAGAATCGCTTCTGAGTGGGTTACATACCATGAGTCTGTGAACTGTACACAGGGAATGGTGAAGGGACTATCGGTGGGTCCTTCTGCGAAGAACTTAACGATGGCGTCTTTACCTTTCATGTTACCCTTGGCTATTCCCATGATTTCATCATAAGCCTGGTCATAGGGCAGGGAGTTCATGGCTTTCATTTTTTCCATGTTCTCGGGGTATACCATGTATCGGGTGTTCGCCTTGTCACGGGCCTGGTCGTTGTAACCGTCCCAGTGAATGGTCTGCTCAGAAAGAGCCATGGGAAGTTCTTCACCTTTTTTAAGGGCCTGTGCTTTTACAAAAGCCTCGTCTTCCTTGCTGTCGTCACATACGTAAATAGTAGCGGGATCACAGTGTGCTGCGAATTCGCCTACAAAGTCGTAAACCTTCTGGTTCTTAAGAGCTGTCAGTCTGCTGTAGCTCTGGTCACTCATTTTCTCTTTTAAGAGAGCGTCGTACTTAGGATTCATTTGTACTCCTTTTACAAAAAAATAATTTATATCGTTATTATTTAAAGTCTGAATGGATAAGCCATAAATATCATCAAGGAAATAGAATAAAAAGTCAATAAACATGAATAATTATATCTCTCGACTTTCACTCTTGAGAGTGTTAAAATCTTAAATACTCATGAATAAACAGGCTTTAGTACCTATTCTTTTACTCTCTCTTCTGGCCCTTGTTGTATATATCCTGGTTAAGGGATATATAAATTACAAAAAGGTAAAAAAACTGCAGGAGAAATTAAGAGATATTGAGACCCGTCAGCAGCAATTATTGCAGCAGTTAAATTGGGCGGTGATTTTTTTAAATCGTCGATTGCAGGTAGAATTTATGAATAACTCTGCCGAATCATTGACAGGGTTGAATACACAGTTAGCCAAGAATTTGCCTATTCATCGGCTGGTTGAATTACGTCAGTTGGACCTTCCTGAATCTATAGATTTAACCACTTGGATTCCCAAAAACAGGGAAAATAAAAGACTGGAGTGCAATCTCATTTCACGAAATTGGAGAACCTTCCATATTGCCTTATCCAGTATCGCCTGGCCCCATCAGGATAATCCAACGGGATACATTCTGATAATAGAAGATCTTAGCGAAAAAATGCTTCAGCTTCAAAGAATGCACCATCATGAAAAGATGGAAACCGTAGGACGTTTGGCCGGCGGAATCGCCCATGACTTTAATAATCTGCTTTCGGTTATCACAGGTTATTCTGAATTACTTGAAAAAAGTCTGGAGAAATCCGACAAACGATTACGTTATGTGGAACATATAATCAATACATCCTCCCGAGCTGAAGAATTGATAAATCAGCTTTTAGCTTTTTCCCGAAATAGTCCTCTTAAAATGGTATCGGTGGATATTCTTTCGGTTATTGATAAAATCCGGGAGCTACTAAAACATAGCATAGATAAAAAAATCACCATATATTCGCATTCCGATGAGCAGGAATACAGGGTTTGGGGAGATGAATCTCAGTTGGAAAATCTTTTTTTGAATTTAGGAATCAACAGCTGTGATGCCATGGAGGATGGCGGGGTACTTACCTTTAGCAGTGAGCTTGTGCAGGTCTCCGGCGGGGGGGATATTCCCTTTGTTCTGAAACCGGAGTCTGGTGAATACATATGTATCAGCTGCAGAGATAAGGGGCATGGGATGGAAGCCGATGTGCTTGAAAATCTTTTTGAACCCTTTTACACCACCAAATCAGTAGGTAAGGGTACCGGATTAGGGCTTTCGGCGGTCTACGGAACCGTTCAAGCACACCATGGTGGAATAGCACTTATTAGTGAGGTTGATGAGGGGACAGAGTTTCAGATTTATTTACCCATTCACCGGGAGTAGAGAACCATCCATTTCCATAATCTTCCAATGGTTAAAACCGCAACTTTATTCAAAGAGGTTCATAATATCCTGGTCGCTCAGATCTTTATATAATCCCTCATCTTCGGTGATGATGCTGTCGGCTAAATTCTGTTTATTCTCTTGCATTATACGTATTTTCTCTTCAATGGTATTTTTGGCAATAAGCCGATAGGTAAATACTTTACGTTTTTGACCAATGCGATAGGCGCGGTCGATGGCCTGACGTTCCACCGCGGGATTCCACCAGGGATCAAACAACACCACATAATCCGCTTGGGTCAGATTGATGCCGATACCCCCGGCTTTCAGGCTCAGCAGGAATATTTTGGTGTTTGGGTTCTCTTGAAAAAGGCGGATTTGCTCTTCTCTGTCAGGGGTTGAGCCCGTTAAATAACTATAGTTCCAATGGCGGGATTCACAGATTTTACGAATGGCCTCCAGGGATCCGAGAAATTGAGAGAATACCAGAACCTTATGATCTTCCATGGATATCTCATCCAGCAAGTCGGTCAGAGCATCCATTTTACAGGAGCTGACATCCTGGTATTCCTCTCCTGCCATGGGTGGGTGTATGGCAAGCTGCCGCATTTTTAAAAGATAGCTGAATATCTGCATGCTGGATTTTTGGCGCCCCTGGCTGTCCAGCAGTCCCTTCACCTGGGCTCGGTAAAAATCCTTCATACGTTGATATACCATCTGCTGTTCATCGGTCATTTCCAGGGTTAATACAATCTCCTCGCGGGGAGGCAGGTCGGTGGCCACTTCTTCTTTGGTACGTCGTAGAATAAAGGGATATACCCGGTTTCTAAGAAGCTGAGCAGCCTTTTCGTCGCCCTCTCGTTCAATGGGAAGGGCAAAGCGGTATTGAAAATCCCTCAGAGAACCCAACAGACCGGGATTCAGAAAGGACATCTGGGACCAAAGTTCCACGGTGCTGTTTTCAATGGGGGTACCGGTCAGGCTTAGACGGTGATGGCTTTTAAGGGAATGAATGGCCTGAAAGGTCTGTGACCGGGCATTTTTTATATAATGAGCTTCGTCCAGAATAATATAAAAAAACTCAAAATTCTCAAAGAGCTCCAGATCATTTCGAATGGTTTGATAGCTGCTGATAATCAGATCATAATTTAACAGATCTTCGGGGTGCCGGCTCCGTTGGGCTCCCTGGTGCCGGATGAATGTAATCTCGGGGCTGAACCTTTTTATCTCCGCTTCCCAGTTGCCTAGGGTGACAACCGGGCCTATCAGAAGACTGGTTTTCCACTGGTTTTTACTTTTAAGATGATGGATCAGGGCTAGGGTCTGCACGGTTTTCCCCAAGCCCATATCATCGGCTAAACAGCCTTGAAGTCCCTTATTATGAAGGAAGCGCAACCATTGCAAACCATGTGCCTGATAATTCCTTAGAGTGGCTGCAAATCCATGCAGTTCCGGAGGCTGAGAGGGATCTTCCTGGAAATGGTTCAGTTCACGAAGATCAGAGAGACGTTGCTTCAGCGGATCATTCTCATCCAGTTGGGATTCCATGGTTTCCAGTAGGGGAAGGTTTGATGCGGAAGTCTCCAACTCTCCTGAATTATTGAGCCCCTGACGGCGAAGACTTTGCAGTAACTGCACATCCTCTTTACTGAGAATCTGATAATTCAAACCGACCTTGGCCAGACCGTGGCTTTCAAAGAGTTCATCCAGCTCGACCGACTGGTCCTCCTGTCTAGCTTGAAGTTCCAGCCAGTCATGGTTGCTCTGTATTTGGAAGGACAGAGCCTGTTTGCCCTTTATGGGGTGTTTCTCCAGTTCCAGTTCTATGCCTTGGGCCATTAGATCCCCAGCGTAGTAGTTTAAAAAATCCTGTAGTTCCAGACGTAACTGCAGATCCTCTCCCTTGGTGGCATCTACTAAACTGGCATAGTGTCCCCGTTGATATTGAATCTCGCTATCCAATAGAGTGGTTGCACCATGGATCAATTCATTTTCACTTTTGCGGTTTCGCTTATATAAAACTCCCCGGCCCTGTTCCGATGCGGGGAAATAATCCCGAAGATCCTGAGCTGCCACGGGAGATCCCTCATAATGAAAAATAAAATGGATTTTTAGCTTGTCTTGGCGGTTCTGCAGCTGCAGTACCAGGCAGGGGGGATATTCTCTAATACGGGTGTCCACCAGGCTGTAGTCAAGATGGATTTTTTCCGCCTTTAAACGTTGCCTTAGGGCTTCCATGCCCTGTAGATCCTTATCCAACATGCCCCGGCTTTTTGAACCCAGCATACGCAGGAATTTCTGTTCTTGGGAACAATCCTTCAGGTAGCCTATCCGAAGATTTTTTTCATCAAATAGAACCATTCCCAGGGGTGTTTGAAAGAGATCGGACATGTTCCCTTGTAGTCTTATATCCTGGGTACTGGCCATGTGTAAATGTGGAATAAAGAGTATTCCCTTGCTAGGCAGATAACTGTGTAGCTTAAAGCTTAAGGACAGTTCGGGGGCTTCTACGATTTCTAACAGACTACCCATTTGGCCCCAGAGCAGGGAAATCTGCTGGTTCAAAAATCTCTCCAGCAGCTTGGGTAAATCTTCCATTCCTCGTTGAACCGTCTCTATTAAGCCCTGCTGTTCCGGGGAGGGGGGAGAGGTCAACTCCGAATAGCTGTAGGGGACTAAATGGCCCGAACTGCCATCCTCCAGAATATGATGGTTTGCAGGCCGTATCTGCAGTTTTTTTTCATCTATTTTATATAGTTGAAAAACCAGTTCATAATTTTGCTTAGCTGGTTCAATAACGTTGAATAGATCCAGTCCGTCAAAGAGTTCTCCCTGATTATTCATTTC
>JAQICO010000249.1 GCA_027858495.1 Spirochaetaceae bacterium | reverse complement strand
TTCGCAGCCTAAGCGATTATGCACAGCGGCTGGAGCGGGAAATTTTAAACTAAAAAAACCATTTAACCCAAGTTTTTTTATACCTGCTAGTAATTAATACATTTCATTTTTTTTATTTTTCCTTTAGAAACATGTTGCCGGCCTAACCGGGGATTTTTAATTGCTCTCACTTTAAAAATAGGCTACAATTTAACGATCAATCCTCGGAGAACTCAATGTAGATTTAACGGGAGTTGTCATAACGCATAAAAAGGAGATTTGTTATGAAAAAAATTCTATGGCTTTTAATGATGGCAGCATTACTGCTGACAGCCTGCGAAAAAAAAGCCGATGATCAGACTGCTGATACCCGGTCTGCAGAAGATGAGGCATTCAAAGTGGCCTTTATCTATATTGGACCACCGGGAGACCTGGGCTGGACCTTCCAGCATCATCAGGGGTACCTTGATGTAGAAAATGCCTACGGTGACGCCGTGGAGCTGACCTATATTGAAAGTGTTCCCGAAGGACCTGATGCAGCAAGAATCATCCGAGATCTTGCGGTGAAGGGATACGATATGATCTTTACCACCAGTTTTGGTTATATGGACCCTACTCTGGAAGTGGCCCAGGAATTCCCCGATGTTATATTTGAACATTGTTCTGGATATAAAACCGGCGACAATATGTCCACCTATTTTGGCAGAATGTATCAGCCCCGTTTTCTTTCTGGTGTAATAGCCGGAGCCATGAGTAAAACAGGTGTAATCGGTTATGTTGCAGCCTTCCCTATCCCCGAAGTATTAAGAGGGCTCAATGCTTTTACCCTGGGAGCTCAAATATATAATCCCGATGTGGAAGTAAAGGTTGTTTGGACTAACACATGGTATGATCCCGTAAAAGAACGTGAAGCTGCTGTGGCTCTGCTGGATTCGGGCTGCGATTTGATAACCCAACATCAGGATACCACAGAACCTCAGAAAGCCGCGGCTGAACGGGGAATGTATTCCGTTGGTTACGATTCAGACATGGGTCCTTTTGTTGGTGATAGCGTACTCTGCAGCCCCGTTTGGAATTGGGGCGAATACTATGTAAAAACCATTGGCGCAGCCATGGATGGAACATGGGAAACCCATTCTTATTGGGGCGGAATGGCTGACGGCGTAGTACAACTGGCCGGTTTTGGACCTGATGTGACCCAGGATATTCTTGCTAATATGGGAGATTACCAAAGCTCTCTGGAAGATGGCAGCTGGGATGTATTTACAGGACCTATTTATGATCAATCAGGTGCAGTGCTTGTACCCGAAGGTGAAAAGATGGAAGACGGAGCCATGTTAGGCATGGACTTCCTGGTGAAAGGTGTAACCGGTTCGTTGAACTAAAGAGCCTTTAAATAAAGCTCCCCTAGTCCTTTGCTAAAGCAATGACCAGGGGAAGCTTTATTTAAGCGGTATAAAATAGAGGGTACAAGAATATGAATAATCAACCGCCTCTGTTGAAAATGAAGGGCATTGTAAAACACTTTCCCGGAGTAACCGCCAGTGATCATGTGGACCTACAATTGCAGCAGGGTGATGTTTTAGCTCTTTTAGGGGAAAACGGCGCAGGCAAGAGTTCCTTGATGAATGTTCTGGTGGGTATATATCAACCCGATGAAGGGGAAATTTTTTTAAATGACCAGTTGGTGGATATCCATAGTCCTGCCGATGCCGAAGCCCTGGGAATCGCCATGATTCATCAGGAATTCATGTTGATACCCAATATGACCGTGGCAGAAAATGTGATTCTTGGAAAACAAGACCTTCCCCTGTTTCCCTCTCTAGAGGAGGTTGAAAACAAAATCCTAGACATATCTAAACACTATAATCTCCAGGTGGACCCCCGGGCGTTTATCAGTAGTTTATCAGTGGGAGAACGCCAACGTGTTGAAATACTAAAGATGCTTTACCGAGGTGCAAAAATTCTCATATTAGATGAACCTACTGCTGTTTTAACCCCCCAGGAATCGGAAGACCTAAATCATGTGATTCGCCGAATGACCTCCGAAGGAAAATCGGCCATCTTCATCACCCATAAGATGAAGGAAGTAATGGCTTTCAGCAATAAAGTTCAGGTATTGGCCAAGGGAGAAACCCGGGCCGTTAAGGATACCGCAAAAACCACACCAGAAGAACTAGCAACATTGATGGTGGGGCGTCAGGTGTTATACAACATAGAAAAAGAACCCTTCCGGCCAGGAGATATTGTTCTGGATGTAAAAAGACTCAGCACCCGGGGAGACCGGGAACATTCAAGGCTAAAAGAAATCAACCTACAGATACGACAGGGTGAAATACTAGGAATCGCAGGAGTAGCCGGAAACGGTCAGCAGGAACTTGCCGAAGCACTGACCGGACAAATCCCTCCATCCGAGGGCAGTATAACCATTAAAAACTTGGATATGACGGGCAAAGCGCCCATAAGCTATATAAATAACGGAGTGAGCTACATTCCCGAAGACAGAGGAGCCATGGGTTCCATCGGAGATATGTCGGTGGGACACAATCTTATAATGAAGGGCTACCGCAAAGCCCCCTTTATAAATCGGGGCATACTACAGAAACAAAGTATCTTTGATTTTGTCCATAAATTGATAAAGAATTTCCGTATCAGTACCCCCTCACAAGAGACCCAGGTAAAATTCCTATCGGGAGGAAATATTCAGAAGACCATTTTGGCCCGGGAAATTGATGCCTGCGACGGCCTGCTTATAGCGGCCTACCCGGCCAGAGGGCTGGATGTAGGGGCCACCGAAGCAGTACGTCAGGAGATTGTTAAACAAAGGGATCATGGAACGGCTGTATTACTGATCTCAGAAGAACTGGATGAATTGATTATGATGTCCGACCGGGTAGGAGTAATGCACTCCGGCAGTCTGCTTTGTATACTGGAAGGAGAAAATATCCAACGGGATAAAATAGGATTAGTAATGTCGGGTGTTTGTCCTGAGGAGGATCAATGAAACTGCGCTTTGAAAAACGTCTGGAGGCCTCACATCTTTCAACGATATTGGTACCTCTGGCATCCTTTGTAATATCCCTACTGTTGGGAGCTCTTTTATTGGCGGCAAATAAAGCCAATCCCTGGCAGACCTACCATGCCATGTTTATGGGCTCCTTCGGAAGTTTATACAATTTCAGCGAAGTGATAGTAAAAGCCACACCGCTTATTTTAACCGGCCTTGGGGTAGCCCTGGCGTTTAGACTCCGCTTTTGGAATATCGGAGCAGAAGGACAATTGATTTGGGGCGGCATAGGGGCCTCAGTGGTGGGTCTTTTTGTAACACCAGCCCAGGGAGGGAACTTAATTTATCTTCTGCTGGCCATTATGGCAGCCATGGCTGGTGGTGCCCTCTGGGCAGGAATTCCAGCGCTTTTAAAAACCCGCCTAAAGGTGGATGAAACCCTTACAACCCTGATGATGAATTATATGGCGATACTTTCCTATCAATACCTCTACAATGGCCCTTGGAGAGATCCGGAAGGATTCGGCTTCCCCGGAAGTCGACAGTTTTCCCAGGCTATTTGGCTTCCCAAATTGGTGGGCCGTTCCACCATTGGAATAATTATTGCGCTTGTTATTGCCCTAGTTCTCTGGTTTGTTTTAACCAAGACTAAGTGGGGCTTTGAATTAACCATGATTGGTAAAAATCCAAGGGCTGCCCATGTTTTGGGAGTAAACAGTAATAAGAATATATTGGTAGCCCTGCTGATATCGGGAGCGTTGAGCGGGCTTGCCGGAGGCTTTGAAGTCCTTGGTGTAAGTCACCGTCTGCAACAGGGATTAAATCTGGGTTATGGATATACCGCCATAATAATTGCCTGGATGGCAGCCCTGAATCCACTATCCGTGGTGTTGGCAGCCCTATTAATGGCCATGCTTCTGGTTGGGGGAGATCAGGTACAAATGATAATGCGCCTACCTTCAGCTGTGGGTCTGGTTCTTCAGGGCCTAATACTGATCCCCCTTCTTGGAGGGGCCGTTTTTTCTGAATACCGTCTACGTTTCATTGGAGATAAAAAAGATGTTTGATCTGGTTGGATCCCTATTGATGATTACTCTGGCAGCAGGAACTTCTCTTCTCTACGCAACCCTTGGTGAAATCTTCACTGAAAAATCAGGCATATTAAACCTGGGGATTGAGGGTACCATGCTGATGTCTGCACTAACGGCTTTTACCGTTAGCTATTATAGCGGATCATTGATTCTAGCGGTTTTTTGTGCTGCCCTAACAGGGGGATTGTTATCTCTGATTCATGCAATTATCACCGTAACCCTAAGGGGGAACCAGGTGGTCAGCGGGTTAAGTATAACCCTGCTGGGCACCGGATTATCCAGCTTCTTGGGTCAACGTCTTGGGCCTGAGAGCAACGGGTTTACTCTTTTTGGCCTGAATGCCCACCGATTTCATGCGATAGAAATACCTTTACTGAGCAATATACCTTTTCTTGGAGCTTTTTTTCATCAGGATATATTAACCTATCTGCTCTATTTCTTAGTTCCCGCGACTTGGATTTTCCTATACCGCAGCCGTTACGGATTGAGTTTGCGTGCTGTGGGAGAAAACCCAAGAACAGCCACGGCTATGGGAATACATGTAATGAAGGAACGCTATATTTATACGGTATTTGGAGGCATTATGAGCGGTATAGGGGGAGCACATCTATCCTTGGCCTATACACCTGGCTGGTCCGAAAATATCACGGGAGGACGCGGTTGGATAGTCATTGCCTTGGTTATCTTTGCGGCATGGAATCCCGGCAGAGCTATGTTTGGGGCGCTGCTTTTTGGTGGAATCAATGCGATTCAATTCAGACTGCAGGCATCGGGAACCAATATTCCCTCTGCCTTTTTAAACATGCTGCCCTACCTGATTACTCTGGTGGTATTGGTGCTGATGAATGTCAGCCCCCGGATGCAGCGGCGATTCACCGCACCGGGCGCCCTGGGAAGAGCCTATGTCCCCGAAGATAAATAAACCATTTGCAGGGCATTTTCCAAGGTCCAAGCCCCTGGGATTTGCCAGAATCATTAATCGTTATCATCCCAGCCTGCTGCGGTTATCTGAACATAGGCAGCAGAGCCTCCAAATAGCTCTATATAAAAATTCGTGACAGAATTTCTTTCCCCAACACTCAAATTTTCATAGGTGGTCCAGGCTTCGTTTAATAAATCTGAACTACCATCATAGACGGAAATTTGAATACGGACATTGTCCAAGGAAGTACGGCCAACATTCTCCAGGGGATAATCGACATTGACTCCGCTATTGCTGGGTGCCCAACCATCGATCTCAAAACTTAATCGATAGGCAGGCAGAGTGCATGACATTAAAGAAAATAGAAGTAAAGTAAGTAATAAATAAATTTTCGTTTTCATAGTCTCTCCTTGTAGAATTAATATAGCTCAATAATTTTATTTTTCAGTTAATTTGTTTAAAATAAACATGTCAGCAATTAGGAACAGCAATTAGGAACATTGAAATGGATTTACAGCCCATTGAAAGGAAGATATAATTCTCTATGACCATATATACATTAATTGCCATCATTACCACTTTAATTATCCTTGTGGCAGCCATCATCACCAAACATGCTAAAATCCCTCTGATTATTACACTCACAGTATTGGCTGGATTAGTTATTTACGCATCTATAACCGGACAATTGCGTGGGAACAAACAATTTTTCACAGTTAATTATGGAAGCGGGACAATGATGGGAACAGAAGAAGATTCTTTTAAATACCATGAATTAAGTTTTCAGCTTCCCGAAGATCCCCTCCAGCAAAAAGTCTTCGACACTCAGTTGCTAGAATTACTTGGAGAGAATGACCCCTATTATTATTGGGGAGAAAGCTGGTACCAATTGAGTGAACTTAAAACCCGGGAAGAACTTCAGCAATCCTTGGATTTAGGATTAACCTGGCCTCAGGTGAATGTCTTTCCCCGGGGAGACTGCAATATTTTTATGCTGCGGGAAAAGGGAGTCACGGCTAATCCCGAGGATATTTCAATTAGTATGAACTTGTATTTCTATGATTTCAGGATTAATGGTCCCCGGGGATTGGAAGATGAAGATAAAGAACTTAAAGACCTAGCGAAGCCCATTCAAGAGCTTATCAATGACGTGTTTGATATAAGCTATAGAAAGGCCTATCCTTAGGAAGGGATTTTATCGCCAAATGGTCGTGGGTTATTTCCCTATATCGAGAAGAGATATATTTTAGAATCCCAATTGACTTTGACCAACTTTGGATTAGACTTTAGAAAGGAGGGTATTGATATGTATCTAAAAACCTCTGAACTTGAAAAAATGAACCTTGGCTTCGGCGGACACAGCTGCAATTGGGGAACCCATATAGCCGGACTATACGAAACAGAAGAAGAAAGAGACCAGATTATCACGGGTTTCTTGAGCAAAGGTTTGGAAGAAAAAGACTTAGGTCTCTATGCGCCGGTGGAGCAAACCGCCCAGGATATGAAGGATAAGATCTGCCAATGCTGTAGCAAGGTAAAAGATCTGGTGGATGATGAACAATACATTCAGTTCTACAGCGCTAAGGCCCTCTATTACCCAGAAGGGACCTTCTCTCCCCAGGAAATGGATGATAATCTTAGAGTCTTTTACGATGACGCTCTTAGTAATGGTCCAAGGAACATTCGTGCTACCGCGGAGATGGCCTGGGCTCTTGAATCTATTCCCGGGGTAGAACAATTGATGGTTTATGAATCCAGACTGAATGCCTTTATCAGCGGAAAGACCTGGATTAGTATTTGTCTTTATAATCTGAAACGCTTTTCCGGAGATATAATAATGGAGGTGTTTCGAACACATCCCTATGTGATAAATAAGGGAGTCATTACTGAAAATCCCTTTTATGAACCACCGGAAATTTGGCTTGGCAAAAGAGGCCTTTCCCTTTGAAAGAAGTCTATGATCTCTTTTTATTAATGATGAATCTTTCTCAAATAAAGGAAAGGGAGAGATTGGTTTCCATTTATAAAG
>JAQICO010000446.1 GCA_027858495.1 Spirochaetaceae bacterium | reverse complement strand
CCATTAAAAATAGGGACAAAGACTTTCCATTAATTTGCTAGAATATTTCTTCTAGAACATAAAAATCTCCGGAATCTGTACCAAAGATTATCCATGGACCAGCTATTACCGGAGAATTGAGTATTGTCCCATCCACAGGGATCTTCCAGAGAACCCGGCCGTTGCGGGGATGGGCACAGACCAAGTAGCCCTGATTATTCCCTTCCTCCTGGGGTGCCCGAAGACCAAAGTACAACCGGCCTCCCGCCAGAGTAGGTGCCGTGGCCACAGGTAATTCATAGCTTTTTTGCCAGATAGGTCTTCCCGTGGCCGAACCAAAGGACCGTAGAGTCATATCACCGGGTGCAAAAATCACCTGATTACGCCATAAAAGAGGGGCGCCGTAATCCAGTAGAATTCTCTGTTCGCGAAATAGTTTTTGAGCAAAAATACCCGATGTATCCCCTGGTACCAGACCAACTTGATCCTGAGTCCAGACATCCCAGCCGTATCTCAAATTAACTGCGCTGAACCGGTAAATCCAGGAACTTCCATCAAAACCCACAGCCGAATAATACAATCGGCTACCCCGGGTAGCGGGAAAGCTATACCATCGATGATTGTTGGAACTGGTATCAAGAGCCCAGAGAGTGCGCTGTTTTTTTAAGTCATAGACGGTCAAAGCATGTGGATTTTCCGGGGTCCCCGGGGCAAAAGCCAAAATATCCTTATAAATCTGAAATGAGTTGCTCACCCAAGCCTGATTTGCTATGGAAAACCGCAACTCGCCATCTCTGCTTAGATAATAAAAGGCATCGGCATCGGAAGCCACCATTATACCATCGTTCCAGGGAACCAAGGTAGAATTTACAGCCCCATTGGTTTTAAACCGCCAAAGCTCTACACCGGTATCCCGGCTTAAACAGTAGGCAAATCCATCGCTTGAGCCAATATAGACTCTGTCTTTATCCACCGCAGCTACGGCATTGATGGGCCCCTGGGTTCTGAAGGTCCAATTCATATAGCCGCTATGCAGATCGAAGGAGTAAAAATTACCGTCGGCCGAACCAAAATAGATGGTGTTGTTCACCAGCAGGGGCTGATTAAAAAATCTTCGGGAGCTTCCCTGGTCCTGCAGCTTAAGTCTCCATTTAACAGCCAAGGGCGGCTGAATAGCACTGGGAGCCAGGCCCTGACCCCGAACACCCCGGAACTCATTCCAGCGGTGAGGAGTACAGCCGGACAAAAAAACAAATAGAAGAAGCAGAAGGATTTTAAAAGTCTTCATTGTACCTCCCGAAGGCTAAATAATCCTCTCAATAAATGTTCTGCACGGCTGTAATCTTTGATTAGCCGCTGAGATTCTCTACGCAAAAAACCTAAATGATCTTGATACTGATCTTTAGACAATGCAGGGTTGTATAGAGTGACCTCATAGATCCGTGCAAAATCCTTGAGCTGTTCCCATTGTTTCGCCATTTCCTTGGGGGTGAGAGAGGGATCCTTGGGGTTCTTCACTCTGCCGTTGTATCGTTGAATCATCAGGCTGTAAATGGCCTTCAAGGCCCGTTCATCCTCTCCTTTAGATAGACTGTTCAATCTGCCCATGGCTATTCTCCTGCGCAGGAACTGAAAGGTTAAGGCTGATAGTATCAAAAGAAGGAAAACCCGTCCCATTTTTTTCCAGGGAAGATTTACCAGAAGATTCTTACTGTTCATGGGAGTCAATTGGGGTATAACCACATCACTCTGATTCATGTCAGTCCCTGGTGAAGGAGGTATGGCGTAGGCCGTGGCTTCATAGTCCACCCAACCATGATTTGGCAGATAAAACTGCACCCAGGCGTGACGGTGGGCCGTGGTGACCATATAAAGTTCTGACGGATTAAAGGAGGCTAGTTCGGAATGAACCTGCTGAAGCTCAAAAATTCCTTCCCGATGGGCATTGGTCTGCAGGTCCCGGGATGCTAGATATCCCGTAACCACCCTGGATGGGATTCCTGCTATACGCCCCAACAGGGCGGCGCTGTGGGAGAATTCCGTACAGTCCCCCCTTTGGGTATCAAAGAGAAAATGCTCCACCGCTTCAATTCGGGTATCCTCGGAATATCCTACCTCATATTGGAATTCCTTAAAGGAGTTAAAGATGCCCCGAATGATGGCAGTACTGCTGTTTTCCGGTAAATCCAGCTCATCCAGATAGGCCTGATATCTCTGCCGTTGAGATTCCGGCAGATTCACTTCCAAATAGTTAGCAAGAACATCTCTTTCATGTTGAGAATACATGGGAAGATCCGCGTCTCCCCCGTAGGGGATCAGTTTTGATACCCTGGAAATACTTCGATAACTATAGCTCAAAGGAGCGTAGGCCTCTTTACGAATCATGGGTTCCAAAGAAATAGGGAAATAGGGAACCTGAGGATAGGCCAGTGTAGAAAATACCTCTAACTCCAGATCCTGCCGATTTAAATCCCGATTGCGGGCGTCATTGGTCCAGGTCTCCAAATACCTCTGTTTACTCAAGTCGTTAAGATAGAGGTTTTCATCGGGTAAAAAACCCTGTTCCCCATCTAGAATTCCCCAATAATCCTGAGCCATGTAGGCGGTGGGTAAATTAGAATGCACGATCATAACCATATACTGCCGGTTTTGCCCGTCCTTACCGCTGGCACCCTTCTGCCATTCCTCGGAGCTGGTTTCATAGAGAGAATTACCCTGTTGTTGATCCCCTTCCCCTCCCTGGGCCTCCTGGTTGTCCCCCATACCGCCCTGGGCCTGTCCCTGCTGGTCCATCTCTGACCCATCCTGACCGGATTCTCCATTGGAGCCGCTCTCTGCATCTCCCTGGTCACGGTCATCACTGCCGCGCTGGGGTCTTAGGCCATCGGGGGTATTCTGCCGGATTAAATTTTGAAACTGCCGGGCAGACTGGCTGGATAAACCGCCTACAGCCAAAGGGATAATCAGTATCAGTAGTAGAAGAAACTCCCGCCGAGGAAATATTTTTTTGCGCCCCTTGAGGGGTAAAAAAAAGATCATCAGCAGCAGAGCCAACACTGCCATAAAAAGTAAAAGAATAATCAATCCATTGATGGTAAAACTCTGTTCCATCATCCCCTGGGAGGATTGTGAAAAACCCACTAAACGCAGGAGTACCCAAGCAGCTGCAAAAGGTTCGGGATAGAGTAGAAAATACAGGGAACGGTTAAAGGCCAGATAACTGCTGAGCCAGGCCCATAGACCCAAGAGATACCAACTGGCAGCGGTGGAGGTAATACCCAGTAATGGGATGGATAGCAGGATTAACCCTAAGGGCCATAGGATTATACTGCGGGGTCTATTCTTTAGCTCAGGTTTAAGATAGCCCAATACGGCCATGGCAGGAGTAAAGATAAACAAAGCCCAAAATGAAGCTGAATCTGCAAAAACCATCAACGTTGGATGGCTTAAAGGTATGACTAAAAATACATAATAAAGAGCCAGGCGAAACCAAAAGAGCATTTACAGGCCTCCTTTCAGGGGGAATTCTTTTAGATGACCCAGGGTTCTAGGAAGGGATATTTTATGATAATCCCCTGCTTTGAGCCAACGTCCCTTGGGGAAAAAGACCGGCCAGTCATTTATGAGAGAATAGGATAAGCCAGGGTTATCCGGAGAAGCCAACGTACTGACATACAGATAAAGAGATCGGCGGTCCAATCCTTTCAACTGCCGGGGCAGTTCCTGGTCCATGAAAGAGACAAAGATACAGGATTCTCTGCCTTTCTCTGGCAATGGATAATCGGTTAAAGAGCTGGAAAATCCCAGCTGGGCCAGCTCCTTTAAAAATCCCTGCAGCTCCCCTTCTCCTTTAAATTCAAAGATTTCCCTATTCAGGAAAATCTGAAAGCTGCGGTTTGTATCCATACGGAGCTGCTGCTTCAGAAATCCCGTCAGCAGGGCTTTCAGATGCTCCAGATGAAAAAGACTGAGCCTGCCTTGATTCCCCTGGGGTGAGCGGAAAAATATTTGCATCTGCGGACTTTCTCCCAATGATTCCGGAGGAATACGGGTGATAAGCTTACCAATTCTAACAGAGGCTTTCCAGTTGATATCCCGGGCTAAATCCCCCTGAACATATTCACGAGTGAAGATACGTTCCCATTCTTCCTTCTTCACGGCCCGCTGATCTTCCTCACTGTCTGAAAGCAGAGGAGGTAAAGGATCATGAATATCCAGGGGAGCAGAAAAGACAGCCCACTCCAGATCCCGGCTCTGAGGAAGGGACCAACGGCTTAAACCCAGAAGATCACCCACGGAATAGCGGACTTTAAGCTTTAACTCTCCCGAAGCCGGAAGACCCGGAGCCTCCATCCATTGGCCCTTTTCCAAGGGACGACTCCAAAAACAGCGGTAGAGCAGATCATTGCCTGCCCACAGTCCGCCTTTAAAGGATATATGAAGGCGATAAAATAGAGGATTATTCCCCTGAAAGTCTATGCGGAACCAGGGAATCTCAGAGCCCGCTGTTAAATGAGCCGAGAAATTCCATTGTAGATTTTCCACCGAGAAATGATTTCTCAGCAGATAGGCCCCCAGAGCAGAGAGTACAGGGGAAAGCAAACCAATGACGGCCACATAACTGCCCAAGGGCTGCTGCCGTAATATAGAGAGAGAGAGCAACAGCAACGAAGCTGCCATCATGAAGCTTCCCAAGAGGGTTAGTGGATAATATCGAAGCAGCTTCTTTAAGCCCGACATCAGCGGCCCACCAACCCCTTATAACTGGGGTCGACCTTCTGAGCAGCCACAATCTGCCGAAGGATATCCTTGGTATCGGTATCAGGATCCACAGGAATTAAGCGATGCACCAAGCAGGGTTCCAGGATCTCCTTTACCAAGTCCAGAGAAACGTATTCTTCACCGCGAACCAGAGCGAGAGCCCGGGACAATCTTGAAACCTTAACGCCACTTCGGGGACTGGCCCCCGTATCTAGCCTTGGATGTTCTCTGGTGGCTCTAAGAATATGGACAATATAGTCCACCACATCTTTATGCAGAGTCATTTTATCCACCTGGGACATGGCGTCCACCAGATCGTGAACCTCCATGACCGGCTGAAAATTATTCCAGCTGTTGGTCTGACCATGCTGCTGTACGATTTTGCATTCTTCTTCGTGTTTTGGATAACCCATGGAAAGTTGAATCATAAAACGGTCCAATTGAGGGGCCGGCAGGGGAAATAGATGGCTTCCCTTGAGGTTCATGGTGGATATGATAAAAAAGGGATTGTCCAATTGGTGGGTATCGCCCTCTATGGTAACCTGCTGCTCTTCCATGGCTTGGAAAAAACTTCCCTGGGTTTTGGGAGTCAGCAGGTTGATTTCATCGCAGAGCAGAAAGTGAGCAAAAATAGGGCCCTTGCGGAACACCATATCATAATTATCCCCCTGGATACGGCTGTATCCAAGGATATCCTGGGGAAGCAGGTCCACGGTACATTGGACCCGATTGAACCCCTCCATTAGGGTGAGATTTTTTCCGTCTTTTTTCCAGCGAATAGACCCGGCCAAAGCCCTGGCCAGAGAGGTTTTACCCACTCCATGGGAATCGGAAAGCATTACATGCCCACCGGCTAAAAGAGCCGCAATTAGATATTCCAGCTTCACCCTGTCTATATAGATCAGGCTTTGAACATTCTCTATCAGTTTGTCAATTTGTTCTTTCATAGTCCATCCAGTATAAAGTGAAATATTAAATTTAACCACAGAGTTTTTTTCTCTCTGAGACTTTATTTTGTTGTTTATAACCATACAACCCCGGAAAATAAAAATAGTTACGTAATTGTACCAAAAGGTAAATTTGACAACAAATCCCCATGGGACTAAAGTTCTATTGAGTGTTGAAAATCCTGCACGGAATAATCCTTTCAAGGTTATAGGAGTTAATTTTGAGAGATAATGATGATCTGTTTTTTTTAGATGAAGATGAAAATGCGTCTTCAACAAAGGTGACTCATAAACCCTGGAAGGTATTGATTGCCGACGATGAAGATGAAATCCATCGTATGACCAAGCTGGTTCTGGGGGAATATCGTTTTGAGGATAAAGGACTGGAATTTTTCAGTACTTACAGCGCAGAAGAATCCAAGAAGATTTTAAGGGAACATCACGATATCGCCATGGCCTTTATCGATGTGGTCATGGAAAATGATACGGCCGGTCTAAAGCTGATAGAATGGATTAGAAAAGACTTGAAAAATACTATGATAAGAATAGTTCTTCGAACGGGACAGCCCGGAACAGCACCTGAAAAATCCGTAATAATGGACTATGATATCAATGATTATAAGGAAAAGACAGAACTTACAGAAACCAAGTTGTTTTCCGCAATCACCTCTTCCCTACGCTCCTTTAGAGATTTAACCACCATAGATAAAAGTAGAAAGGGCTTGGAACAGATTGTTAAGGCCTCGGGACATATGATCGAAGAGCATTCGCTTAAACTGTTCGCCAAGGGTGTTTTGATGCAGCTGGCCGCTCTTCTGCGTTTGGATGAAGATATGATTTACCTACATATTTCAGGGATGGCGGCCAGGGAAGATAACGGTGAATACATAATATTGGCCGGCACAGGGGAATTCCAGGAATATGAAAACAAATCTCTCAATCAATTGGTCAATAACGAAATCATGGAGTTGTTTTCCCTGGCCATTTCTGAAAAAAAGTCCATATTCAAAGACTCCTACTTTTTGGGTTATTTCCAATCCGAAGCAGGTGGAGATAATATTCTATTTATCAATGGGGGGAAGCCTCTGGATGAGATAGACCAGGAACTTTTTCAGATTATTTCCACCAATATTTCAGCAGCCCTAGAAAATATCTATTTAACTGAAGAAATGGAAGAAACCCAAAAAGAGATTATCAACACCCTCAGCGAAGTGGTGGAACAACGATCCCATGAGATCAGTTACCATGTTCAGCGGGTCAGTGAATACGCCGAATTATTGGCACTTAAATATGGATTGAGCAAGGGAAAAGCCACTATTCTGAAATTGGCGGCACCACTGCACGATTTAGGAAAAATTGGGATTCCCGATTCCATTCTTTTAAAGAAAGGCTTATTGAGCCCTGATGAATTTAATAATATCCGGAACCATGTGAATATTGGACATAATATTTTAAAGACATCTAAAAGGCCAATCCTACGGGCTGCTGCAATTATTAATTTAGAACATCACGAACGATGGGACGGCAAGGGCTATCCCCATGGATTAAAGGGACAGGATATTCATATATTTGGTCGTATTATTATGGTAGCCGATGTCTATGACGCTTTGCTTTCAAAAAGGCCTTATAAGGAAGCCTGGAAAATCGAGAAAGTTCTTGATTTCTTTAAAAACGAAAGGGGCAAAGCCTTCGATCCAGATATAGTGGATATTCTAATGGATTCTTCCTCGGATCTGAAGGAAATTTATGAGCGTTACCTCATCTGATCCTGAGAGGATTATAAACATTGCTGTATTATCAAACGAGTTGGAAGACCGTTACCATACTCAATACTTCAGAGGGATAAAAGACCACTGGAAAAAATACAATATTAATCTTTTCCTTTTTGTTGGCAGGGCCCTGGAAAGCAACTACCTCATTGACTTTGACAATACCATATCCTATGCGGATATGTATAACAGCATTTTTGAAATAGCCAAGTCAAAAAGAATAGACGGTCTACTGGTTCTATCGGGAACCTTGGCAAATTTCATTTCAGTAGATCAATTGTTAAGGTTTTTATCCTGCTATCCCGACGTCCCAAAGGTAAGTCTCGCTTATAAATTAAAGGGGATTCCCAGTATAACCGTGGATAACGCCAGCGGGATGAGGGAGTTAACCGAGCATTTCATCAAGTTTCACAAATATAAAAACATTGCCTTTATTCAAGGCCCCCAGGAAAATCTCGAGGCTCAGCTTAGATTTAAGATATTCATGGAGACCTGCAGGGGAAACGGCGTGACGGTGGAAGAAAATAATATTTTCCAGGGGGATTTTATTTGTCACTCCGGCCATGATGCCATTAAAGAATTTTGGGATTTACGAAAGATCCGTCCAGATGCAATTATCGCCGCAAACGATGAGATGGCCTATGGAGCCTATTGCGAGTTACAGGACCGGAATATCCGAATTCCCCAGGATGTGGCCATCGGGGGGTTTGATGACATAGATGAGTTCCGCCAGCTCGAAGCACCCTTTACCACGGTAAATCAACCAATCAGAGAATTGGCAACCCAGGGGCTACAGTTATTGATAGATCAAATGAACCATCCCCAAAAACAGCATAAAGATCTGATATTACCCACACAGCTAATTGTCCGGCGTTCCTGCGGCTGCGACTATTCCCAATCCTTCGACCTGCCAAACTTTGAGAAGATCGATCGAGAAATTCTGAACAATCCTATCCATCCCGATGCTACATAGTTCTGGTTTACCAACAAAAAAGAACTTCAGAATAACGTGATGGATTATCTGGAAAATAAAATAACCCTGGAACAGATATATGGTTATCTCCGCAATGTATTTGTAAAAAAAACCATTTCCGGTACCCTCCTAGAAGGCTTATACCATATATTTTTCATACTCCAAAGTCATCTTTATTTGGAGAAAAAGTACGATCCAAAAAAAATCTCTCATCTATTTAATTATATGGAAACATTCTCCCATGAAATTCTCTTCAAGCAACAGATCGGCAGTCTGAATTCCATAGAGCAATATACTCTATCCACAAGAAATTTATACGACCGACTTCTACTTTCGAGCGATACACAAACCCTCAATAAGAACCTCTTTGAATTAGTAAAAGCAATAGATATACCCTCGGCATATTTTTACCTTTATGACAGCAGTCAGAAAATATCACCAGAGATTAACTGCAGCTTGTTATTCGGCTGTTGTGGAGAGGATATTTTACCTCCCATGGATAATTTCCCCGCAGGGGAATTACTGCCTGAAAAAATATGGTCCAAAGATACCCGGAGATTATACATTGTGAAACCACTTTTTTTTAAGGATAAAAATCTGGGATTTGCAGCTATAGAACTAGAGGGTAGCAATCTGTTTCAATATGAAAATATTTGTACGCAAGTTTCAGCTATTTTGAAGGGCATTGAAATATGGAAAGAAAATCTCAAGGCAAAAGA
>JAQICO010000038.1 GCA_027858495.1 Spirochaetaceae bacterium | reverse complement strand
TCTATTTAAAATCATAAAAAATCTCACTGGGTACCTATTAAAATTGTAATTGACTCTGGGTTAAAGTAGAATAGTATTATACTAGGCAGGTCTATATTGGGGATTGATTAATTTCCACACAAGAACCTTAAAAAAAAAAGAGGAAATTATGCGTTTGATAAAATAATACAACCTGAATGATCTTTTTAACGATACATTCAAACAACTATTGCCGGCAGTTAAGAGCTGCTATAAGCCACTGCTTATCATTTTAGTACCTATCTCATTGATCTACGGATTCAGTACTATCCGTTTCGTGGGACAAATATTTGATTCCTTTTATTTGCTGGAGTCAGGCAAGAGTTTAAACGATTTTATGCCAATTATTTTTGCTTATTCAAAATTGATTGGAATAGCTCTTCTGGTTGCCATTGTTGCAGTGGCGGCAAAGGTAGTTGTAATAAACTTTATGGCAAGCCAATTATTCCCCAATCAGCAGCAATGGGATTTAAAGGAGACCTTAAAGGCTTCCATGGGAAATATCATTTTAGCCATGTTGCTAGAGGTTTTGATAGAAGTTGGAATCCTAATTATTTTTGCGGTTGTTATTGGTTTGTCTGTTTTTATAGCGACTAGCATTAGTGTTGGTTTGGGAGTATTCCTTTCGGTGATTCTCTATTTAGGTATATATGTAGTGATGATTTGGTTAATTGTCTCCTTCTCCCTCTACCCCTTCGCAATCATAATGGAAGGTCTAGGCCCATGGCAGGCATTAAAGAAAAGTTTTAATCTGATTAGAAAAAACTGGTGGAGATTTTTTGGTATTGGACTTTTATTTTCCATGATGATTTCCTTTGCCATGTCCTTGGTCACTTCGCCCATTATCATTCTTTCCATTGTTCCAGCTATTTCAGATATGTTTGTCAATGCCAACAGCTATATGGATGATATTGAAATACTTATGAGCTTTCTTGAGGTTTTCCGATCTCCGGGTTTTGCAATAATGCTGAGTCTGACTATGCTTATTCAGTTTTTTGGACAAACATTGGTCTGGAATGTCTTTCAATCACTATTTTATGTGGACTTGAAGGTAAGAAAAGAAGAGCTAACCGTTGAAGAAGATAAGCTTCCCAATGAATAAAGGTTACTGGGAACAGCCGGGGAAAAACCCTGTGGTGGGTGCTTTGATTTATATTTTTTTGATTGGCGCAATCTATTTCACCCTTCAGGCCTTTGTTCTTAACATATATATCATGGTGGATATGGCATTAAATTCATCGAAGCGAGTTTTTCAGGGCAACTATTTCCAGCGCTTAAGCTCACTCTATGGATTTTATCAGCGTCCCATATTACTCATGCTGATGGCCAGCCAATTTCTCATTTTCCTTCTGCCTTCCATCTGGTTTTACCGACGATGGCAAAATAAGCAATGGATAGAAAGGTTTCAGTTAAACCACGTCTCCTGGCAGGGCATTGTTTTTGCCATCGCTGGAACTATATTATTTCTTCCCTTGGCTGATCTATTAAGTACGATATTTTATAAATTATTCCCCGGATTGGAAAAATTATCCTCGCTACAGCTCCCCCTATTTGAAGGGGCCACTCCCGGCAGACTCTTTTTATTGATAGTGGTAATTGGATTGACCCCTGCAATCTGTGAAGAGATCCTTTTTAGGGGATACCTACAGTCCGCTCTATCTCAACGTTTTAAGGGTGTAAAAATAATTCTGATATCCGGATTGATTTTTGCTTTTTATCACCAAAATCCCTTGGGTCTGCTGGCCTTGACTGCCGCTGGTTTGTGGCTGGGGCTATTGGCTTGGCGTTTCAAAAGCATTTACAGCTCCATGACCGCTCATTTTGTCTATAACAGCAGTATCATTTTAATGGTTAACCACAAAATAAAAGGGCCTTTTCTCAATGAACAAGGCAGCTTCAAAGTCTGGTACATGGTGGTTTCAACTTTACTTTTTGCCTTGGTTGTCTGGTGGGTTTGGAACCATAGGGAGGACGTGGCAAATGAAAAAACTTAAGTGGATTCCCCTATTTTTTTTACTTTTTTCCGTTGGTGTATACAGCCAGATACTTATGGTGAACAACACCAGCCTGCTTCCCGGTGAATGTGCGGTGGCTTTTGTGTATCCCAAACCTTCGGACAATGATGATTTTATTTTACAAAAGCCCGATGGTATGGAACTAAACTGCCCGGGGATGACCTTTAATGTACCAGGTTACGGAGCGGGATGGCTGACCCTGATTCCCATAGCAGCAGACTGCCCTACCGGTCAGGGAAGCCTCCGATGGATGGATCAGGCCATATCCCTGGAAATAAAAGAAAGATCCTTTGATACGATGAGGATACCCCTGTCGGAGGATCCCCAACCGGAAGGATCCGGCGAAAACCGGCTATATCGACAGCTGGGGCGATTTAATAAGGATCAGCGTTATTGGAATGGAGAAGCCCTTCCCCTCCCCCTGGAGAGTTATATATTGATCAGCAGCCCCTATGGACAGCGCAGAACCTTCACCCGGGCCGGACGCAGCTGGAATGAGATTCACCAAGGGATTGATTATGCTCAGAATAAAGGGACCCCAGTCTTTGCCCCAACTAGAGGCCGAGTGGTTATTTCAGAAATGCTGGATTCTCCTGGTAATTTAGTGGTGGTGGAATTTTTCCCGGGGGTATATCAGCTTTATTATCATCTTGATAGCCGGTCGGTGGCTCGTGGAGATATGATAAGTCAAGGACAGATTCTAGGCCGTGTTGGGACCACAGGGAAATCCACCGGACCACATCTTCATTTCGAAATTAGAGTGCATAATGTATATGTGGATCCTCAGTTTTTCCTGGATGGTCATTATGATTTACCGCAGATTCTTCCAGAAATGCTATCGGCTCATATCATGGGAAATATACCTTAGTTATACCATTTCTTTATCGTTTAATTCCTCTATAAAATCATCAATAAGAATCCTTGAAAGTGATCCAGGTCGAGGAATGCTTTCCTCCCTACGCGGATCGGTCCATCGAGCTTCCACTATTTCTTCTCCATCGGGTTTTATATCGCCTGAAAGATAATCTGCGGTAAAACCCATGAGCAAGGTATGGGGTAAAGGCCAGGATTGTGAACTGAAATACCTGACATTATGTACCTTCAATCCAACTTCTTCCATTACCTCACGGTGTAATGCATCTTCCAAGGATTCGCCAGCCTCGACGAAACCGGCTATCAGCGCAAAGGTGTTACAAAAAGCTCGAGCATTTCTAGCCAAGAGAATGTGGTTATCCCTACGGATCCTCACCATAATTGCCGGGGATAAAACAGGATATATATGATGGTTACATCCTTGACAAACCATTGCTGGTTCGGTGGTCATAGCTATTGTTTCCTTGCCGCATCTTCCACAGTATTGATGATTCTCCTGCCAGGTAAGAAGTTGAGAGGCCCGTACCAATAATCCCACTATTGTTGAATCTTTGAGATGCAGATAGTCTCGAATATTTGCTTCTTTTGTATTATCAACAGATAGAACTCGCTGAGCCAGAACGGGCCTTTCATTATAATAACCGATATGAAATGCCTTTTCCTGAAGATGGGCACTATTCTGAAGAAAGGGGTTATCTGTTGATTTTTCTTCCTCAACCCATAGTGTTTTCATATCTGAAAAACAAAGAAACAGGGAGTTTTCTGGATAATGAGAGTCAATATACCGATAATCTATAGAGCTAAACATGGAAGAATTATAGCTTAGGGGGTAAAAAATCCCAATAGGGCTATGGTTTTTTTTCAATAATGCCATAGAATGATTGATTCTATAGCTTCAGCGATGTATATTTTGAAATTGGGAGAGCTGGATATTGATGCAAGAGATCAGCAACAGCGAATTCAGAGATCTTATCTATGATGATGTTAAGGATCTGATATCGCTCACATTGGCTTTTAAAGATATGTCAGCAGAAGAGGTTAATCGCCCTTTTCTAGGCAGACTAAATATGGAAGCCGGAAAATGTGAAGAGATCATAGACGCCTATGGGATAAAGAAGAATACCTACTGGTATAAGCTTCGGAAATCCACTGCGGTACTTAAATCTCTAACCCAGGTGGCCTATAATCTACTCCACCTTAAATATGCAGCACCCTTTTATAAACTTCTGGATATCGACGGCGATTTTTTCCAAAGCACCGACCATATAATCAAACAACTTCTAGACAGCTTCCATCCACAAATTGTTAGCTTTTGTGAATATTTAGAAAAAGTTGAAATGATTCGAGATCTAACTCCAATTGAAGAATACGGTTTTAGAGAATCTGTGGTAACTTCCCATCTGGCCTGTGACCAGATTCAGAGTGCCAGTAGCAGAGAAGAAGAAATTGCCTGTTATTTAGCCACCCATTTTCTTAATTTAGCAGAAGATACTGCCACCATCAAAATCTATAAAAAAACAGATCCCCAAGACTATATAAAATGTATACCGGAAATAATTAACGAAGAAAATATACGTGTAATGGCAAACAGCTTTCATAATCTGCAGGCCAAATACGATACCTATCTATTTAATACGGCCATCGTTCAAAGAGACGGAAATTTACCCAAATTACGAGGTCAAATCTCCGTGGTTTATCACCTTCTGGACACCATGACTATTCTTATTCATTATTGTGAACGACATATGGTTCATGACCTGGAACAGCTCAGTGATAATGAGAACGACCACAACAGCATAAAATATCAAGATTTGTTAAATATAATATTCCAATATGGTATTCTTTACAGTGATCGGTATATCGTAGCGGCCCAGCAGCTTTGTAAGGATATATTAAAAAGTTACTCGGAACAGGGGGAGATAGAGGTAGCCATACCCAACTATCGAGGTTTTCATGTACGCCCCTCCACTCTAATAGCAAAAATCGTTGTGCATTATGGCAGTGAAGTAAGTATGATACTTGGTAAAAATACCTATAATGCAGCCTTACCCCTGGAATTGTTCCGAGCCAATGAAGAAATCAATCTCTCCAAACGCTGTATGATTGCAGAACATATACTGGAGCATAAATTAGTTAAAAATGATGCCGACGCTCTTTATGATGCTATCTTAATGAAAAAAATACTTCGGGTGATCTTTTTGGATCTTTTGGAAAAACAGAAAATCATCCTCTACGAAAACGATTTCAGTTTTGACAATCTTACCCCTTATGAAAACGAGACCCTGGCGGATTTTGCCAAAAGAGGCATCGCCCTTTATCAGGCATTAGGAAAAATCGATATCATCACCGATACCACAGTTATCTTTAAGGGTGACAAACGAGTTCTCGCCGATCTGGAAGTACTGGCTAAAAACGGTTATGGCGAGGATAAATTCGGCAATAACATAGTGCTTCCCCGAGAGCTTTCTTATCTAAGAAGATAGGTCCTTCGGACTGCTCAGCAATCCTGGAATTTAAATAAACCTCTGGAGCAAATAAAAATTGACCTGTTAAAATCGAGTAGTAGGAGGCTTTCGGCTCCTAATCTTTTATCAGCATAGTAGTGCAGGATAAATATATTCCCGGATATCGCATAAGCCCCGGGATTTAGGTTTATTGCGCTGTTGATGCGCAGCATTAATTGCGTAATAAACCGTGGAATATAAATCCAATCCCACAAGCAACTTATCTACCTCTTCTGCCTCCAGAAGTTTACCGAGGTGGGAACCAATACAATCCTTGCCCCATTAGCTTTCTGGATAAGCATAATCCAGTTGGTCAAATCAAGATCGATTATTTTACGGTTGAATATAATGCCTAACAGAATCGCATTGCACAGACATTCGTTAGGCACGTCACGTAATTAAGCGAAAAGTAAATAGTGCTTGAAATAAATGCCTAACAATATTAGTATATTTATATAAACGTTAGGCATATTCGCCGATAGTGAGGAAATATGGGAATCATGATCGATGTTATAAAAGATGAATATCGCAGACTCAATGAACTGATTGACTTCTATGATAAGAAAATCTCGGCGTATCCAAAAGGCTCTATTTCCAAGAAAAAAAGACAAGATAGGATTTACTACTACCTGGCATATAGGGATCATAGCCGTGTGAAGTTTGAATACCTGGGGAAAGACGCTTCTGAAAAATACAAGGAAGTGTCTCAGCAAGTAGAACATCGGCATCGATATGAAAAGAAGAAAAAGGAAGTTATGGAAAGCTTAAAGGAAATTGAGGTACTTTTACGTGCAGCTAAACGACAATCTTAAATACTTCGAAGAAATCTTAAAGGATTTCAATGACCATGGAGTTCTCCAGGATTTTATCCTCATAGGCAGCTGGTGTCTAAAGGTCTATAAAGAACATTTTAACAACGATCCCTCTATCCCCATGGTTGTTACCCATGATGTAGACTTTCTTATTCCAAATCCTCCAAAAAAAGGACCGAAAGTAAACATTCCTGAAATACTGGAAAAACATGGCCTAGAACTGTTAACCGATGCTTCGGGGTCTAAGATGAAATTTGTCAGCCATGAAATTGAAGTAGAATTCCTATACGTGGATAAAGGAGCCGGTGAAAGTAGCAGTAAGAGAATCGATAATCTGAAAATCGTAGCCACCCCGCTGCGGTATATGAATTTCATTCAGTTATACAGTACCCAAATGCATTACAAAGGGATTCCCGTTACAGTTCCCATTCCCGAGGTATTCGTGCTGATGAAATATCTTGTCACCATAGAACGGACTGGAATCTATGCCGAGAAGATTCCCAAAGACATAAAAACAGCTCGGGATATGGAATTCTTTCTGCTGGATCAGGGAGCACAGGAAAATTTTCGGCGGTATTTTGAAGCCATGCCAAAGCCTTGGAAAAAGAAACTGATGAATGTTCTCCGTAAACATGAGTCGGAACTGGTAAACGTTCTGGTATAGAGCGACTTCATCCCGCCACAGGCCAACCCAGCCCTTAGGAGCCGATATTGGTTATGAGAGTAAAATGCAGATACATCAAAAAGGACTTGCCTTTATTTTTTGATATACCTGCCTTTTACTCTATACCTTGGTGTTTCGGCTCCTAATCTTTTTGTCAGTTTAATATTACAGAATAAATCCATTACCGGATATCGCATAAGTGGTTGATTCTTATCGCTAAAATAGAAAATGTAGGTATAAGTTAATATGAATAGCGCTGTAAAAAATCAGATTATGACGGAACTGGAAAGACTCCTTAACCAAAAAGCTAATCCCCTTCTGGATTACACTTCAAACCAAGAAACCATTAATGCAATTAACCTGGCGGAGGAGGTTAATTCTTCTTGATATTGATATCAATATATAGTATCATATCATTGTGAACAGCAAGCAACGAAAAACACTGCAAGCCATTTATACTGACCCGGTTAAATCAAATATCCTGTGGTCAAGCGTTGAATCATTGCTACTTTCGTTGGGTGCTGATATGAAAGAAGGAGCCGGTTCCAGAGTCGGTTTTTCATTGAATGGGGTAGTTTTCGTATTT
>JAQICO010000404.1 GCA_027858495.1 Spirochaetaceae bacterium | reverse complement strand
TCGATATAATTCTGTCCCACCATACCAGTGGCTCCCAGAATACCTATTTTAATTTTTTTATCCATTTCATTCTCCTTAGGATTTTTAAAAGACCTGGGCCCTTGGGTCTTTTAAAATACTGAAACCGGTTTTATTCAATTCCGGTTTCATAATAATTTTTAAGCAAAAAAAAACCCGCCGTATGGCGGGTTAAATTTGCTTCACTTTTATCAGCAGATTACAAAACCTCCATCCCGGCATTACTATAATGAGTCTTTGGGGTTGGCGTTTTTGTCATCTGTATCATAATAATTAAATAATATAAAAAAATAAAACTGTCAAGGGTGATTTATTGTCATTTAAAACTTAATTGTTCCTACAGCTCTGGGAAAGGGTATTACGTCCCTGATATTCTGAAGGCCTGTGACATATTGAATCAATCGCTCAAACCCCAGCCCAAAACCCGCATGGGGTACGGTGCCGTAACGCCGTAGATCCAGGTACCAGTTATATTCCTGGGTATCCAAATCCATCTGATTCATCCTTAATTTTAACTTATCCAAATCTTCTTCTCTTTGACTGCCTCCGATGATTTCTCCAAGCCGTGGCACAAGTACATCCATGGCCCGAACTGTCTTGCCATCTTCGTTTTGTTTCATATAAAAGGCTTTGATCTCCCTGGGGTAATCGCTGACTATCACCGGTCCCTTTATCCACTGTTCTGTCAAATACCGTTCGTGTTCCGTTTGAAGATCGCAGCCCCAATGTGGCTTAAATTGAAAATCAAAGGGAGCTTTTTCCAGGGCCTTCATCGCCTGGGTATAACTGATACGTTCAAAGGGTGTTTCCGCCACTGATTGTAGGTTTTCCATTGTTCCCTTTAATATCCATTGATTAAAGAATTCCAAGTCCTCGGGGCAATGTTTCAAAATATAATTCAAAAGGTAATTAATAAAATCGTCTGCCATATCCTGGTCACCATCTAAATCACAAAAGGCCATTTCCGGCTCAACCATCCAAAATTCTGCAAGATGCCTGGTGGTCTTGGAATTTTCTGCCCTGAAGGTTGGCCCAAAGGTATAAACATTTCCCAAAGCACAGGCATAGTTTTCTGCCTGTAATTGTCCGGAAACGGTTAAATGAGCCTTTTTACCAAAAAAGTCTTCATTATAATTTACTTTGCCATTGGAATCTCTTGCCGGAGCGTTTATATCAAGGGTGGTAACTTGGAACATCTGTCCTGCACCTTCAGCATCACTTCCGGTAATAATTGGAGTATGAATATATAAAAATCCCCGTTGCTGGAAGAATTGATGAATCGCAAAACTTAACGCGTTACGTACTCTGGCCAGTGCTCCAAAGGTATTGGTTCTAGGACGTAGATGGGCTATTTCTCTCAAGAATTCAAAGGAGTGTTTTTTTTTCTGAAGGGGATAATCCATGGCTGGAGCATTTCCTAATAGAATTAGAGATTTCCCCTGCAATTCTACACTTTGACCTTTGGCAGGAGAATCTACTAGGATTCCAGAAACTGAGACTGAAGCCCCGGTACCTAGATCATGTTGAATCTCTTCCGAAATAAGTTTTTTATCCAGAATAATTTGAAGTCCCTTCAAGGTTGAGCCATCATTGATTTCCAAGAATATTAGATCTTTGGAATCTCTTTTTGTTCGAATCCAGCCTTTTAACTCTATTTCGATATCACGTTCTTCTGTCTGAAGTAATTCTTTAATTCTTTTCATAGATTTGAGAATAAACTAGAGAGGCTCTATTATCAATATCCCGGGCATATATAAATATTGCATCAACGGGATAAGCCGTGTTAAAACTAATTATGAATATTCTCGCAATGGATCCCAAAGCACTTTGTGATCATCTATATAAAAACTATTCAAAGGGAGAATTCCATAGTAAGGGCCTTTTTCAGCATCTTCATAAAACTGGAAGTCTGGAAGGATTGGAGAATCATAACCATTTCATCAAGAACAAATCCTTGGCCAACCATTTATTGCAAGATTTTCCCCTTAAGCTACCAGATATAAATACGAAGCATAGTATTTCCGGTAGCTGTAAATTTACCTTGATGCTGGAAGATCAACAATACATAGAAGCAGTTATAATCCCCATGCATGGGCATAATACTCTTTGTGTTTCCTCTCAGGTCGGTTGTGCTAGGAATTGTATTTTCTGCCGTACAGGAACCATGGGTTTAATTCGAAATCTTACAGTACAGGAGATAATTGCACAGTATTGGACCGCCCGATTTATACTTTCTACGGATATTCAGAATATAGTATTTATGGGGATGGGTGAGCCTCTGGATAATTTAGATAATGTGTTGAAAGCAGTGGATATATTAACCCATCCTTGGGGTGTAGCCTTGGAGAAAAGGCGTATTTCTCTTTCTACCTGTGGTCAGGGTAGTGGTTTGTTACAATTAAAGAAGCGTATAGAAGAAATGCCCCAATGCAGATATGAGCTGATGCCCTTGGCTCTGAGTTTGCACAGCAGCAATAATCAAGTTCGCGACAAATTAATGCCTATCAACCATCAGTGGCCCTTAGAAAAATTAAAAGAGATTCTTATAAATCTTCCTCATGGACAAAAAAAAGATAAATTATATATTGAATATCTGGTTATTCCCGGGCTTAACGATAGCCAAAAGGACGCTATAGGCCTAAGGGATTTTCTTAGCGATGTAAAAGTTAAAATTAACCTGATTGCATATAATCCCTTACCGGAACAAAATCTTAACCATGCCGAACAGATAGATGTAACTAGATTTTGGAAAAAGCTTAGAGAATTAGGTTTGAGCTGTTATTGTAGGAAATCTAAGGGAGAAGACATCTTCGCAGCCTGTGGTCAATTGGTAACCTCAAAACATCAGGCTGAACCATAGATTTTCTGCTTATCGTCATCGGGGTTTTCAAGGGCTATTTTAAGTATATTTTCTTTACAATCTAAAAAGACTTCAACTAGTAGAGGGTCAAATAATTTTCCTGCTTCACTGCGGATAAATTCTAAAGCTTCATCATGAGGCGTGGCTTCTTTGTATACCTTTTTACTGATCAGTGTGTCAAAAACATCTACAATTCCCATAAGTCGTCCAGACAAGGGAATCCCCTTGCCCTTTAGCCCCTCAGGATATCCCGTACCATCCCAACGTTCATGATGAGTATAGGCAATTTCACGAGCATAGGTTAAATAGGAAGTACTTCCAAGGGTCTTTTCAGCTTCTAAAAGTGCGTCTCGTCCATATTTAGTATGCAGTTTGAGAATTTCAAATTCTTCTTTGGTAAGTGTTTCAGTTTTTTGAAGGACTTCATCGGGAATTCCCACTTTTCCAATATCGTGCAACATGGCTGATTTTGAGAATAGGTCCAGTTCCTTCTCACTTAAATTCTTATATTCGGGATGGTCCTTTAAGCGTTGGCAGATAACTTTAATATATTGACGGGTTCTTGTAATATGCAAACTGCTATCGTTGTCTCGTTTTTCTGCCAGGGTAGCCATGCACTCAATGGTGATATCCTGGGTTATATCCAACTCTCTGGTTTTTTCTTGTACTTGGGTTTCTAATTTATCTCGTTGTTCTTCCAGTTCTTCTTCTGCAAGACGTAATTCCAGCTGATGACGCACTCTTATACGAGTTAAGCCAGCATTTAGTGGTTTAACTATGTAATCATTAGCCCCCATCTTTAATCCATAGGTTTCATTGCCTGCGTCGTTCAAAGAGGTTACGAAAATAACAGGAATGTCATGGGTCTTTGGATGATTTCGAATACTTCGGCAAACCTCAAATCCATTGAGATCTGACATTTTTATATCCAGTAAAACAAGATCCGGTTTGGGGTGTTGTAGAACTCTTTTTAAACCATCCAAACCTCCTTTGACTCCCTCTAAGATATATCCTTCTTTACGCAGGAACCCCTTAATCAGATCTATGGAGGTTTGTGAATCATCTATAATAACTACGCGGCTATTCTTTATCATATAATATAGAAGTTTAGTTCTCCTATTAGCAAAAATCAATCAAACCATATATTAAATTATCATTTTACTTGATTTAACTAATTTTAAACTGATCAATTTTTTTCTGAAGTTCCTGATAGCTATCACTGAGTTCTATTGCATGATCATTCAGCGATAGGGTTGATTGAAGAACTTCCTTTGCCCCCACACCCATTTCATCCATGGCAATTTTTGCTTCCGAGGATATTTGAGATAAACCCGCTGCTGCATGATTAACCTTGGTGGTTTCCAAATTCATCTCTTCGGTTTGGCTGTTTAACTTCTCCGATGAGTTACGAATCTTTTCCACG
>JAQICO010000323.1 GCA_027858495.1 Spirochaetaceae bacterium | reverse complement strand
TATCTGATCTTCTTGGTAGATTTTTATTATCTCTTTCAACAAATAAAGTGCAAAAACTAAAATAAAGGTTATAGGAATTTCACCTTCCTTAATGTTAGCAAAGGACGCAAGTAGGATCATCATAAATAAAACGCCGCTTGCTCCTAATAGATCGGAGGTAAAAAAAAGTCCGTTTACTAGCCCGTTAACCAAAGCTGTGATAAAAATCATCCAAATAAGATTTTTCGAACCGTATTTTTCCTCAAGAATCGGACCAAGTAAGAGAATCATAGTAATATTCCCCAATAGGTGATTCCAGTCGGCATGGCCGAATATATGTGTAAAGATTCTGATATAACTGGGTATTGAATCCATTCTAAAAGTTAAAGACCCTTCCGCTGTAAATAAAGAGGTTATTATACCAGGCATAAAATACAAATCAATCGCCAACACTGCTGCACAAATCAACGAAAAAGTGATGGTTACTGGGGCATTGTTTTTCAATTTCATAATAAGAATATCGGAATTTTACAGATCTTTATTAAGAAAATGTGTTTCATAATTTATGTGGCATATCTACTCTTTACCCAATGACAGCAGATGTGTATTCTATAATCATGAATAAGATTAAAATTATGTTTGTTTGTATGGGTAATATATGCAGATCTCCACTGGCTCATAGCATTTTTCAGAAACTTGTAAATAACAGTGGATTGCAGGATAAATTTGAAATTGAATCATCGGGAACCACCGGACAGCATGTTGGTCAACTACCAGATCAGAGGATGAGTGAATTAGCCCGTAAGAAAGGTTTTGATTTGAATCATCGTGCTAGACGTATTTCTCCCCATGATTTTGAAGAATATCAATTAATATTAGCCATGGATAAAGATAACCTAGCAGATATATTATACATGGGCAGAGAAGAAAAAGAGCTACCTGAAATACGACTCTTTAGAGATTTTGATCCAGGGGGTTATGAGGGCAGTGAAGTACCAGATCCCTATTATGGTGGAGACGAAGGTTTTGAGAATGTATTTAATATAGTACTCAGGACCTGTAAAAGCCTGTTTGAGAGATTAAAAGAGAAGAATGGATTTTGATATAATTCAAGGCAGCAGCTTACAGAGTGTGTTGGAAGAAATGGGTGAGAACCTTATCGGTAGTAAACTCTCTTCTGTAGGCGGTGGCTGTATTAATCAATGTTTCATTATGTGTTGTCCTTCGGGAGCACAGTATTTTATAAAAAAAAATCGCTTTGAACTTAAAGATATGTTCCAAGCAGAAGCTTTTGGTCTTATTGATTTAAAAAAACAGCCTGGTCCATCGCTACCTGCTCCCTTGGCTATGGGGGAGGACGGTAAAGAAAGTTTTTTAATATTGGAAAAAATAGAAAGTTCCTCTCTTGTCTCAAATTTTTGGAGTGATTTTGGGCGTAGCCTTGGGTTGATGCATTTGCATGGAGAAGAAAATCATTATGGATGGCATAGAGATAATTATATTGGTTCTACCCCTCAAAAAAACCATCGCTATTCAAGCTGGATTGAATTCTTTGCAGAACAGCGTTTGCGCTATCAAGGCGATATGGCAAAACACCGGGGATTAATTTCCTCTGAGGATAGGGCTGAATTGCAGAGTCTTACTGAAAGATTATCAGAGATCCTCTATGAACCACAGAAACCCCAATTGATACATGGAGATCTATGGTCTGGTAATTTTATTGTAGGACCTGATGGAATGGCCTGGATATTTGATCCAGCGGCGTATTGGGGACATGGAGAGGCAGACCTGGCAATGACCGAGATGTTTGGAGGTTATCATAGGGATTTTTATAGTGCCTATAGAGAGGTATATGGCGAGGAACCGGGTTATTCAGATAGAAGAGAAATATATAATCTCTATCATTATTTAAATCATTTGAATTTATTTGGTTCCAGTTATTATTCTAAGGTAAAATCCATCATTCATAAATATTTCTGAAGTTCCTGGGATATCTCATCCCATTGATGGGTTTTCTTATGTAATTGATTTTCATAATCCTTTACTTGATCAGAAAGCTCTTTGGCCCGTTGGGCATGGGAATAATTTTCTTCTAAACCCAAATCCAGATTGAGTTTTTCAATCTTTGATTCCAGATTTCCAATCTCCTCTAACAGGTTTTCCTCCGAACGGTTTAATCGGCGAATTTGAGCTTTTATTTCTTTCTCTTGTTCTCGAGATAACGGCTGATTAGAATCCTTCTCAGCCTGGTGTGAGGGTTTTTCATGGGATGTGTTTTTTGTAATAGAAACAGAATTTGGCTTCCCATGGTTCATTTGAGAAGAACTATCCCCTTGGTTTTCTTCTTGTTTGATCCGCCAGAGATAATATTCATAGTTTCCCTGAAATAATCGGTGTTTACCTGGTGTGAGCTCTAAAACCTCAGTGGCTAATCCTTGAATAAAACTTCTATCGTGGGACACAAAAATCAAAGTGCATGAATAATCCTTTAAATCCTTAAGAAGGATTTCCTTTGAGTGGATATCCATATGATTGGTGGGTTCATCCATAATTAGTATATTAAAGGGCTGAAGAAGCATTTTTAAAAGGGAAAGCCTATTTCTTTCTCCTCCGCTTAGTATTTCAACTTTTTTATATACATCGTCTCCGGAAAAAAGAAAGCTGCCGGCAAGACTTCTTAAACGGGGAATATCATCCAGCCTAGCGGATCCTTCCAATTCTTCTAAAATGTCCTTTGAGGGATCCAGCTGTTCTCCATGATCCTGGGCAAAATATCCTAATTTTACTCCTGTTCCATAAAAGCGTTCACCCTGGAATTGATTATCTTGGTTCGCAATGATTCGCATCAGTGTGGATTTTCCAGCACCGTTAACTCCAGCAATAACCAGCTTTGCCCCTCTTTGGATCTCAAGATCGAGATTTTCCAGGACTTTATGATGTTTGTAGGATTTATGGATATTTTTTAAACGAAGTACATCCCTGCCGGAGTGGGGTGGTTCAGGAATCTGTAATGATACTTTTCTAAGGTTTTCCGGAATTTCAATGCGTTCAATTTTTTCGAGCATTTTCACACGCGACTGAACTTGAGCTGCCTTGGTAGCCTTGGCTCTGAAGCGACGAATAAAGTCTTCTATCT
>JAQICO010000105.1 GCA_027858495.1 Spirochaetaceae bacterium | reverse complement strand
ACAATATCCAATCCCTTAATGGTACAGCGAGGATTCTGCTCTGCCAGAGGAAAGGCTAAATAGCCCATTCCCGTGCCCAAATCCAGTATTTTATTACCTGGGCGTATGGAGAGTTGATTAAGGATTAGGGTAAGATGAGCAAAATCCTGTGTCTGGCTATTGTAATAGGCTCCCTGGAAAAAGCTTTCTTCAAAGCCCTTGGCGGTCTTTTTAATGCTGTCATCCATATTCATAATAATCCCTTCACATAGACACTATTATATTCTGTGGCAAGTATATCCATCAATATCACATCGTATAATTTGTCACCCACCGGTCGGGCCTCTCTTCTTCTGCCAATTTCCTTAAATCCTATTTTCTTATAGCAGTTGTAGGCTCTTTGGTTATATTCAAAGACTCCCAGGGAGATATAATGAAGATTAAGCAGATTGAAGGCATAATCCAGCAGCAGGTTGATAGCCTCGCTTCCGTAGCCCCTGGACCAATAATCCCCTTCCCCTATGAATATACCCATCATGGCGCTTTGGTAGATTTGATGTATATCAAATAGCATGATTCTTCCAATGGCCTTATCTGAATTATTATCCACTATGGTGAACGTCTTGTCACCCTTGGATTGACTCTCCCTTACCATCTCCTGGGCTTTCTGCGGCCCTATAACCTGAAATACTTCATCTCCCAGGGGGAGGGTTACTTCTGAATCGTTTAACCATCTAACCCAATTTTCTGAATCTTCCTCTGAAATGGGGGACAAATAGCAGGTTTCACCGATGAGTTTTTTATAATACGCCATGGTTATTCTTCCATCCTTTGTAATAGGGGTTTTACATAAACACTTTCATACTCCGTGGAAAGCAGATCCATCATAATCATATCGAACTTTTCCCCGCCCAAAGTCTGGAACTCTCTTTTTCTGCCGATCTCTTTAAAACCGATTTTTTTATATAGATGATAGGCCCGTTGGTTAAAGGCGTAAACGCCAAGCATAATGTTATGTATATTCAGAAAATTGAAAGCAAAATCCAGAGCGAGCTGGGTTGCTTCTTTTCCATAGCCCTTGCCCCAGTAATCCTTTTCTCCAATGACAATTCCGAAATTGGCTAATCTGAATACCAAATTAGCTTCAATTTCCACCAAACCGATGGCCTTATCTGTCTCCAGATCCAAAACGGTTAATACATTGGCCTTTATGGATTGAATATCTGCCACCATATCCTTTGCACTCTTCAGGGAAATCACGTCGTATACGTTGGATTCGGGCATTGAAATCTCAATGTCGTTGTACCACCTAACCCAGTTTTCTGCGTCCTCTTCCGCTATGGGAGACAGGTAACATTTACTTCCAATAATTTTTTTATAATAGCCCATTTACAGCATCTCCTTGATCCATCAGCGGTTAGTACATAAAAGAATATATGATCCTCCTATCCTCAATAATTGTACTATTTTTTTGAGAAGGCTGATAGCTAAAAAATAATTGGACTTATTTTATACCTCAATAATGCCAGCTCAAACCGGATCCATCTCAAATCGATACCCCCGGCCCCACACGGTCTGAATATGTTTGGGCACTTGGGATTCTCCCATCTTATGCCTCAGTTTCGCAATGTGAACATCCACCGTTCGGGAGGTGGAATCTGTGTTATATCCCCATACATTATCCAGCAGTTTTGATAACGCCGTAAATACTTTGAAGGATCATGTGGAAGAAAGAAACAGCCCTGGACTTTTTGCGAAGCCATGGATTTTGCAGGATATGAGGATTGGAGGCTGCCCGATGTCAAAGAATTGCAGAGTATTGTGGATTATTCCCGATCACCGGAAACAAGTGACAGTGCTGCAATTGATCCTGTATTTTCCTGCAGCAGCATTATTAATGAAGCAGGACTGCAGGACTATGGTTATTATTGGTCCTCCACAACTCATGCACGGGCATCTGAAGCAGACCAGGGAAGTGCGGCGGCCTATGTGGCCTTTGGACGCTCTATGGGAAACATGGCTTCCATGGAGATGGCTGGTCCCGGAAATCCCGAAGATTCAGGCCGACCTGGTTCCCCCGAAGGTAGGGGAGA
>JAQICO010000322.1 GCA_027858495.1 Spirochaetaceae bacterium | reverse complement strand
AATACCAACCAGGATAACGCCAACCAGGATAACGCCAACCAGGATAACGCCAACCAGGATAACGCCAACCAGGATAATATCTCCTCAGCCCACTCTTTAGATTCCGATGAAACACTGGTAGAGAAACCTTTGATTCTTGATGAGAATTTTCTCGATGAATTTCATATTGAAGGCATATATATTACCATGGCTGATATACATCTAAGAGCCAATGGTATTGCAGTTGCCAATGGGTACAGGGATCTTGGATTTCATGAGGTAACCGGAGATGACCCCGCCATAATTTATCCAGGTGAAATCCTTCAAATCCCAGATTCTGGAACCTATACTGTTTCGGTGGATGATAATATTTGGTATATTGCCGCTACTTTATTAGAACAGGAATTACGAAGAGATTTGAGAACTTTTGAAGCTTCAAAAGAAAAATGGGAAAATAGCTCCGAATTGGAAAAAAACCAGATAATTTCCACTCTTGATGGCATCATTGCTAATACTTATTGTAAGAATCTTGCTGAACATATAGGCCATTGGGTAGAAAGTAATAGATAAAGTTCATTTTTTTAAAATAAGCTTTTGATTTTTTCCCTGTCACAGAGTATACTCAAACCTGATGTTGTATCTTGTATATGACCCGCCAACATTCAAACCATTAATAGAGGAGATTTAATATGGCTGCTGATATGCCCAGAAGTCCCAATGTTTTTCACCCAACCAAACCTTCAGCTGTGGGTTCTCGTAACTCACTTGCACAGGAGGGAAGAGCTCAGAAGGAAGAGTACGACAGATTAATTCAGGAAGAAACTGATAAGGTCGCTAATCTCATTCATACCAAGCTCCCTAAACCTGTACTAGAACAGCTTGATGTTATGGGTGGAGTTAAAGAAAAGCTCTATAACTACTTTAATCAGAATTACCAGAACATGTTCAACCGTTATATAGTAACAACTGAAGATGAAATGGTTAAGAAGATACGTGGTTTTATAGATAAGGAAGAGACTAAAACACTCGCACGTTATACACCAAAGGAAATAGCAGAAATGCTTGACCAAATTGGTGGAGCCGATAAGTTCAACACCGGCGAAATTGAAAAGTCAATTGTAAATATGTATGGTCATCTTCAAGGTCATGTACAGAGAGGCCTAAATGATCTAGAGAATGAAACTAATGCCTTGCTTCGACAGAAGACCGATGTAGGTGCCTTCATTCGTGGAGAAAATGCCTATTCAATTGTTAAATGTGCTTTTAAGGATAATGAGGTAAGACCAAAAACCGTTTCAGATGTTAAATTGTCTGTAAATATTTTGGATTCTGAATTGATAAGTCCTATTTTTCAGTATCAAGCAACCGTTGAATATATCATTAAAGAGCAAATCTCTAAGACTGTTATGGAAATGATCGATAGAGAGATAGAACTTTATCAGGATCAACTGGTAGATGAAGGTAAAGACGAACTTACCGATACCGAAATGATGTTTGAAAAAATCAAACGTGTTCCGGAATTTACCGACGATGATACAGAGAGTGAAGACTCAAAACGTTATGCCTTTATGGCGAAAAATCTTGTAGAAAAGATTGAGGGTCTAAGAGCGGAAATTGATCCAGAAGAGTTTGATCCCCAGAATATCCGGGAAAACATCAAGAAGATTGTGGACACCGAAAATATTCGAAATAGAGGATTTAATACTGCAATTAATAATCTTACTTCTATATTAGATACCAGTAAGATGGGTTATCAGTATGTAGAAAACCTAAAGAATGCTCGTGAATTGGTATTACGTGAATATGAAGATACAGATCCTATTCAACTTCCCGATGAAAGATATCAGATTCGACTTAAGTATTTTGATAATGCACAATTGTTAAAGCAACGAGATTCTTTTGACCGCCAGATGGACGAATTCCAAAAGGAAATTGTTCATCTTTGGGATATTGCAGAACAGGTTTATCAGGATAATAAAGGCCTCTTTGGTATTGCCGATTATAATGATTTATGCAAAAAAGCGGACAAAAAGATTATTAGAGCAAAGAAAAAAGAGTCCAGTGATTCAATCTACAAAGATCAGGAACATAATTGGAATAGAATTATGCGTCTAAGAGAAGAAGATACCGATGTAGAACGGTTGAATAAGACCTATGTCTATGAAAAGGATCTTCTTAAAAAAATGCTTCGGAAATCTAAAGAAAAGGTTCAAAAAACCTTTGGTTATCAAAATCCCAGGGCAAGGGTCGTTATGGATGAAGAAATTGAGTTCCTTGCCAGAGAATTTGAAGCATTTGATTATTTGATTAATCCATACCATATTAATCCAGGTTTAATCTTAGATATTGATATTACCAGTATCAAGAGAAAGAAATATACTTTGAATTCCATGGCTAATGTACTTAATGAATTCTTGAACGGTGTTTCAAAGGGATTTCAGGATGCAGCTTTTGCTTCATTCAAGAGAAGACGATCCACTGTAAGAGATGATATCGATCAGACCTTCGGCCATGAAAAACATGAAGCCGAAGAACTTCCAGATTCTTCTTCTGCTCAGAGTAACAGTGCTCCTGCCACAAAGGCAAAGGGTAAAGCTGATGTAACTCCTTCTCGAAGAAAGAAAGTAAATTTGGATGAACTAAGAGAGATGTAATATTATGGCCAAGAGTGTTATTGATAATAAATTGAATTTATTATCCACCAGAGCGGGATTTAATCAAGCTCTGCGTCATTTCAAGACGGCTCTTGGTTTCTCTGAGGATATCAGCCAGGGATATAACTTGGCTGATATCCTTAATGAGGCATTAGAAAACCAAGAGTTAGAAAATCACCAAATTATTCCTATCATCAATATTTTATTGGCAGATAAGTTTGGCTATAAAAGTAAATCAGAAAACCTAGATTCGATACTAAATGATTTAAAGAACCTTTCCACCACTGTTAAGACCTGGAATTTGATTAATTTTATTATGGTTTGTTATTCCTCAGATGGCACCCCACAGGTTGTAAATCCAGCAAACATTGAAGCTTTAGATTCTCTCTTGCCATTAAACTCAGGAGAACTTGTGGTTTGTTATGCAGGGTCAAATTATATTGAAGATGACTCGATCATCAAGGCTGCTTTAGAGGATTTTATTAAACTTCTTTATGGTGGAAAAATTAAGGGTAAAAAGGCTTATATGGATGACAACACCAATGTAGAAGCCTCCAAGCCGGAAGCTCCAGTTTCATCTAAACTTGTTAGCTCAAATATTTCAAAGAAATATGGTGTGGTTGTGACCAACGAGCTCTTCCATAATGGTAATGTTGAGGCATGGAAGCGTATCATTGAAAGCTATGTTACAGCCCACTCAGGTTGTGATGTTCTCGTCTGGTATGAGGGAGAGAGAATCAATGATATTAATGCCCTGTTTAAATGGGGTAAGGTTAAACGCGGTTGTCCTATTATGTTCAGTGTCGTTGGTGAAAGTTTGAAGAATATTTCAAAATTAAAGAAATATCTCTTTGAAGGTGCAAGTTCGCGTTATGAAGTATTCCTCCGTGGACAGGTCGGAGCAGTACTAGATCTTTTCTAGGAGAAAATTATGAGTTCTATAATCCCTTTCAGCCGAAGTGTTTTTACACAGGATGAAAACGATTTGAGTAGAATCGGAGTGAGAGGGCAGCGGCTTATGGAGCTGGCTGTTCTTGATATTCCAATTTTACCAGGTTTTGTGATTACCAATGATATTTTAGCTGACAAAGAAACATCTCATGAAGAGCTAGCAAAGAATTTTCAAAGTAATTTCAAACCCTTGGAAGAAGAAGCATCAAAAAAATTCAATCATAAAGAAGAACCCCTTTTGGTGAAATTGGTAGTTAGTCCGACCCTTAATATGGTTAGTACTGCTTCTAGTATACATAATATTGGGCTATGTGATTCAACCATTCAGGGCTTTTGTGAAAAGGTTGGTGAAGATTTTGCATATCATGAATATCGTGGGGTATTACTAAAGGTATTGCGTTTAGATTTAGAAATAATGCAGGAAGAATCCCATAAAGCCAAGGCCTCTCATTTATTAGAATTGGGTTTAAAGTCCAGTACCATTGTAGAAATTAAGAAGTTTATCAATGAAACAAAGGAGTTTTACCCTGGTGAGTTATTTCAAAGTGCCATGGATCAATTTCTTTTTGTTTTTAAAAAATATCGTGAGATATGTATTCAAAGTGAAATCCTCAGTGATTCAGCCATTGTCGTACAAGCCATGGCCTTTGGTAATTATGGTCAAGAAGGATATTTCGGATCTTACTATACTAGAAATATTATTGATGGCAACGATGCCTTAAGTGGTAAATATGTTACAGATTCCTTCGATTCAACTGAAAAATCAGGTAAGGATATTGGCAAAATTGATAAAAAGGTCTTTACCATTCTGAAAGAAATTGGTTTAAAACTTGAAAGAAAATATAAAGAAATTCGTCAAATTAAGTTTACCATTGAAGGAGGTAAACTCTGGATTATTGACCAAAATGGTGTAAGCAGTAAATCAGCCATGGCTGAAATTAAAACACTATTAGCCTTATTGAAAGGTAAGTTTATTGACGAAGCTTTTGCTATAAAGGCGATTAAACCATCAAGACTTGCTGAGATTTTGCACCCTGTTATTAATCGTGAGTCGGCAGAAAAGGTTAAATCTTATACAGGCGGTATTTCTGGTGCAGTAGGGGCTGCTGTAGGGAAGGTTTGTTTTTCCACTGAAAAGTTAGTAAAAGATTCAAGAATAGCCCACCAGAGAGGATTAAAGGAAACCTTTATTTTAGCTATGCCTTCTACATATGCTGAGGATGTTAAGGCCATTGAAGCAGGAGTAGGCGTTTTAACCAGAGATGGCGGTTACGCATCCCATGCACCTGTTGTTGCTCGATCTCT
>JAQICO010000295.1 GCA_027858495.1 Spirochaetaceae bacterium | reverse complement strand
TAGCCTAGGCGGTTCCATTTCCAAATCCTTAAAAAGTTCCCTGGCAGCCGCGTTCATGGTTCCACAGCGCATGGGAATATAATTATTTTTAGGATCTAGGTGACCTTTCAAATCAGCATAGGTCACAGCTGCACAAATAGAATCTAAATCTGGATTTTTATGGCCAGTTATATATATATCCATCTAGACAATATAAACCCATGGGCCTATAAATGGCAAATCCTTCAAAAAACAATTCAATTTAATTTTCAAGACGAAGACCCTGACGTTGCATTTTGAGAGATTCATTACTTAATCCTAGGGCAAGTTCATTTCCCAATCCCAGGGATTTAATCCATGAATCATCTTCTATGGTTAATTTTGCAGGAACATCGATGGATTCACCTAACAGAGCACCTAATTCTCCAAGAGATCTGAGTAGTCCAAAGGAATTGAGGGAGTCATTTGAATGTCCATAAACACTGCTATCAGCCACAGCTATGAATTGTTCAATCAATTGATTGGAAAACTCTTTTTGCTGCAGCCAGTCTGATTCATTGATGCTCTTCCAGCGGTTCCAATTGGACAGAGCCTTTGTTTTTGAAATTTTCGAGTTTCTAATAAGCCCTAAGCCCTGGGGCAATTCAATATTTATATTACGCCATATTGGAACTTCTCCCCCTATAAAAAGTCCCGTTCCCCCTAAAAGGGCTGCTACGATCTCTATTCCTGTTGACGTTTTATCAAAATATTTTTGTGCTTTTATTGCGGGTATGATTAATTTTTCTATACCATCAGGTTCATGGATTGTTCGATGATGAAATACTGCCAGTAATCCTGCAATCGCGGCCGCACTGCTTTTATAACCAAGAGAGTCACCATTATTATAAAAGGTCGAAGTATCAATGGATATTTTCCAGGTTGGTGGAGCTGACTCAAGACCCATGGCATGCTTAACCGCCAACCAGAGAGGTTCTTTTTCAGCATACATGGATTCTTTCCAGTCTCTTCCCATACGAAAAAGAAGACGGAATTGCCGGTCTTCCTTTAGGGTAATAATGGCTCTTGGACCAGCTGCCATATAAATTCCCATTCCTTCGGGGGTTAATATGGAATATTCGCCAGCCAGCAGTAAACTGCCAGGAAGGCTTAACTTTATCATGTGATATTACTCCTGAAGTTTTACTGTATTCTATTCCAACAGTTGTGATTCTTGCAATAGGGGAGGCAATATGAATATTTTTGTCCTAACCGTTCCAATAACATAGGAGTCTGTTAGCCCTAGTTACGAAATTCCATGGCCTGTTTTAAAAATAAAATGGTCCATTCCTTAATCTTTAATCCCTGTTCTTTGGTGAATGTCTGATCGTCAAATACCAAGGTGAAATTCATTTCCCCATTACAACTATTTACACCGATAACCTTTTCCCCAACAGCGCTGAATGTAGGGGCAAAGAGTCCTCGAACTTTAATATCACCATAGTTAGATTTAAAATTTTGTTTTCCAATATTGGATAGAGAAAATTCGTATTCCCCCCGATGCTTTCTAGGGGGTAGTTCTTTTAATTGTTCAAAATAACTCTTATCGTCCACCAGATAATCCCTCATAAAATAGGCCGATGAAAATATTCTTCCTGTATTTAATACTTTTTGAATACTTTCTTTAAGTTCTTTACAAATTTCCCAAAAATTACGTTCCCATGAACAATCCAGGGGAATCATCTCTATGGTAATATAACAGCCCAATTTATCCTCAATGGATTCTTTCATAAATTTACGGGCACTGATAGGGAATTGTAATATCCGTTCACTCTGATCTTCCGGTCCAATAACTTTGTAGAAGGCTCTTAGTAGAGAAACTCCCAGGGCCGTATGTACAGTTACCTCATGGTTTTTGCAATGTTTTAATAAGGACGCTGTAAAGTCTTTATCCATAAACCAGGATATCATTTGGAATATAAACTCACGAGGTTCTGGATCAGAATAATCCCTTGTTATACCTTCTTCTTTGGCTTTTCGTTTATCTTTTTCAAAATCCTTCAGATATTGGGTCTTATAATAATGGCGGGTTAGATCCAATGTTTCCTGATTTAAAAGATCTGGTAATGCAGGAAGAATCTCATAACTTTTGATAGGCAGATGAGAATTTTCAATATAGTTAAATAGGTCTTTAAGAATAACTATTGCGGCTTCTGCATCAAGGGATATATGATCGCAGAGTAATATCAGTGCTGATCGAGATGTATCTTTTTCTCTCAACAGTATAAAGCGGATAAAGGGGCCCTTATCAATATCAAATATCTTTCCAACTTCTTGTTCTACAATTTTATTCCAATGATCCTTTAAACTATTGCTCTGTTTATCACAGCACCCTGGGCTGCCCAATCGTTCTTCCACTGGTATGATGGGGTAGTTTTCATCTTGAGCCATATAGGGATTACCCCTTTGATCCCAAGCTATCTTTGCCCGCAATAAGGGATGACGTTTCTGCAGCATTAAACATGCAATGTTTAATTTCTCCAGGGTTAATGGACCTTTAAGAAGGGCTGTGCAGGCGAAGTTGACCGGTTGGAATTTTCCATGGAAAAGAGACATAAAAGGTTCAAAATTTACCGTTTTACGTAATTTCATTTAATACCCCCCTTTATATGGATTATAATATTAATTAAAGGATATATGGACAAGACCATAGTTCTATTATAACGGTTAATTATTCCATGGAGCAACATCCAAAAAA
>JAQICO010000224.1 GCA_027858495.1 Spirochaetaceae bacterium | reverse complement strand
TCTGGAACGACCTTTGCGACTGGTATCTCGAGGCTTCCAAGCTCTACTTGTACAGTGATAATCAGGCTGAAAAGAACCGGGCGGTGACCCAGCTTATCGGTCTATTGGAAGAATCTATGAGAATGCTTCATCCCTTCCTGAGTTTTCTCACCGAAGAGATCTATCAAAAGCTTCCCGGAGTGGACGGCCCCCTCATCACTGCGGCCTATCCGGTAGTTCAATCGGACCGGGAAAATCCTGAATTGGATAAAAACTTTGATCTATTAAAGGATCTGGTACAGAAAATCCGTACCCTCCGTTCGGAATTCACCATCCCCCCCAGTAAGAAAATCAAGGTAGCCGTTCATTGTGATAAGTCAATGGAGACCTTTCTTCAGTCGGAGACTGAGCTGATCGCCTCGCTGGTGAAAGCAGAGGAACTGGAGATCTCCCACGATATGATTCAGCATACCGGAGCGGTTAAAGCTGTAGGCAAGGGCTATCAGGCCTATGCCTTTATCCGGGATCTCATCGATGTTGATAAAGAAATTGCCCGAATGGAAAAGGCCATTGAAAAGAATGATAAGCTGAAAAAACAGACCCAGGGCAAGTTAAAGAATGAGCGATTTGTTTCCAATGCTCCCGCCGAGGTGGTGGAGAAGGAAAAGGAGAAGCTCGCCGAGTTTGAAGAGGTTATTCAAAAGATGAGCGCCTATCTGGCGGAGCTGCAGGGGTAGATGATGAATTAATTATTAACCATTGTTTTTCTTATTCTATGGACTTCACTGTTAAGCTCTTGTTTCAGCTTTAGTAATAAGGTGGTCCGGTGGCCTGATCGTTCTCAGGAGCAGCAGAGTCGTTCTCTGGAGCTGGAAAAAAAGGATAATATTTTCCAGGATTTCCTATGGACCAGTCCTCCTATGTCTGCCAGAAAAATCCAATCTGAATTTTCTTTTAATGGAGAAGATTTTAAATATACCCTGGAAAACCAGTTATTAGAGTTGGCCTATCAGGGGGATAGCTATTCCTTTGAGCTTTCAACTTCAGATAAGGATATCTATCCCAACATCGGTTATCTTGAAGAAAAATCCAGAATAATCCAGAGCTGGGTACCCAAGACGGAGATTGTCGCTGAAACTGTTGCGGTTTCCAAGACCAGAACCGTTCCGGTTACTTCTACCGACATGGACGGAAATATCAGCACTAGCTTTCAAACGGAATTTTATACGGATTTTGAAACTCGTTTTGTTCCTAAGACTTCCTGGCAATGGGAAAGTCACACCGAGTATTATTATGAGGTTCCTTCTTTTCAATATTATTTAATAGATCTGGGGGAAATCCCCTTTATCCTCTACGCATTGGAAGAACAAGGGGAACCTGAACTATTCCTGCAGAATCCCTCCTACTTGTTAGGCAGTGAGATTAACCAGGGCTTTTGGGGCGATAAAGATGTGAATCTGCTTTTCATCGACAGTAACAATAACGGTATTTATCTGGAAGAGCAGGACCATATGCTTTTTAACAGCTGGAATCCCTACGATCCCAATTCCCATTACCAGGAGATTTCCCAGGTGATGGATAACCTTTGGTATTTTACCCGGGATTTAAAGGATAATCTCTTTATGGATTTTTCCTTGGAAGGCAAGACGCTGCATATCGATTATCTCAATGAAGAGTTTGTGGGCAATGAAAATATTGGATAGATCGATATTACCAATCTTAAAGCCCTTGAGATGGATGGCCAATTATCCATTGAGATTAACAGCAGACCCTACCGTTTGCCCGTGGGAGATACTCTGAAGGCAGAATACGGTCACTATAAAATGGTTGTATCCCTGGAGAATCAGCTGGACTTTGTGACATCTTTTACCATCGATGATTCTAATCCTATTGAGCTCGTAGATTATTCTTCACCGGGGGAAGCAACCCTTCTTGAAATAAAGAATATTTTTTCCAGTAGTTATTTCATCGTGGTATCCCACCAGGGCGAGGAAAACATCTTCTATAACAAGGATCAGGTGAATATTCCCCTGGGAGACTGTCGAGTCAGCATTAATGTGGGCGGTTTTGTTATCACCAAGGACATTCATAGCATTGAACCGGAAACACTGGTGATAGACTATGAAGAGGAATTGAAAAACTTATAAATATCACTAGGGTTGGATCTGGCAATTCATATCTTTTTATGACCGTCGGCTTTGCCCGGGATCATATTAGAAAAAAAATATTGAGATATCTATTAGTTTTATATGGAAATAAACTTTTTTTGGCTTTAAACTCCTAGTATGATAAAAAGTCAGTTTTGTTGTATCCCCTGCAATTCAAGAAAGGATATATCTCTATGAAACATTTAACCATAGGAGTAATCCTAGATCAATTGGATAGTCCCTTTGTCACCCACATATGGCATGCCGTTTCAGCTGAAGCGAAGAGGCATGGTCATAATCTGATATTATTTCAGGGGCAGCAGCTGGACCGGCCCTATCGATATACCAAAGAAGAGAATATTATCTATAATCTTGTGAGTGAAAGTTCGGTTGATGGTATCATTCTTTCTACAGGAACGGTTCAGCCCTTTACTGGAATTGGTTTTGAAGAGTTTTTAAATCAATATAAACAAATTCCCCTAATTAGTATTTCGATTTCTCTTGATAATATTCCTTCGGTTATCATTGATAATAAAATGGGCATGGCCCAAGGGATAAGGCATCTTATAGAACATCATGGCTATAGGAAAATTGCCTTTGTGAAGGGGATAAAATATAATGAAGAAGCCTTAAACCGTTATGAAGCCTATGAAGAAGTATTAAAAGAGTTCGATATTCCGATAAATCCACAATATATTGTTCAAGGAGATTTTAGACCTCAATCAGGTATTAGAGCAGTTGAACTTTTTAAAGAAAGAAATTCCCTGGATATGGAAGCCATCGTATGTGCCAACGATGATATGGCCATTTCCCTAATAGGTTCTTTGAATAAAGAGGGATTAAAAATACCCAATGATATCGCCGTTTTAGGATTTGATGACAAACCGGGAGTAGAATTTTTGAAGCCCCCTATGTCTACCATAAACCAGCCAATCGCAATTATGGTAAATAAGGCCTACTCCGTTTTAATGGAGATCATTCAAGGAAAAGAGGTAGAGTTAATCCATCGAATTCCAGCTCAATTGGTTACTCGAGAGAGTTGTGGTTGTTTGCCCTCTCTCATTCAAAATTGGATTGTTAAAGAGAAGTCTAAACCCGGTGAAGAAAAATCTCTTGAATATCGGGTGGAACACGGTTTAGGTTTTCCCCTTAACTTAAAAGATATCATACTAGATATCATAGCGAAACTTAAAAAAAGTATAGATTTAAAGAACCCCGGCAAAGAGGATTATTCTAACTTCATACAGACGCTTAACTTCTATGCCTCACGTTCTATTTTGGAGGTCCGGGATGATCTGAATTGGTCAGAACTTTTATCGGAATTATTAAAAGAAAGTAATGAGAAACTAACATCAAAGGATGATAAAGAAGTTTTAGAAGATGTATTCAGTTTAGCTCATGGATTAATCACTAATATCCATAAAAGATTGGAGGTCCTTTCAAAGTATTCAAAATCTAATAAAGATGATTTTCATCGTGAATTTAAGCAGGATTTAAATTTCGTAAATACAATAGATCAATGTACCCATGCACTTAAAAGCCATTTTGAGCGAATAGGATTGGACTATGGATTTTTGGTTCTCTATGATGGAAAACCCAATAAAAAGAAGATGTATCACTGGGACATCCCTAGGGAATCTTCCCTGGTTTTTCAACATTCATTGGGTTCTCAGCGTTTTAAAAACCTTCCCATAAGCTTTTCTACAGAAGAATTGCTCCCTCAAGAATATTGGGATCAGGAAGAACCCTTTCAATTATCTGTTACATGCCTATATCATAAAGACGATCAGTTCGGTTATCTCTTACAAGGATTGAATTTACTGGATGATGACTATTATGTCACCTCGCAAGAATATCTCAGCTATACTTTATCCTTTGTATACCTCTGGCAAGACAGACAAAAACTGGAACAGGATATTCAAGCAACCTTAGATGAATTGACTTTATCTAACAAGAAATTAACAGAATTGGATGATATGAAAAATGATTTAATTGCAAATATCACCCATGACTTTAGATCTCCTCTTAGTATCATTCAAAATAACGCCGATATCGTAAAAAAATATATAGATTTGGGAGATAAAGAATCCGTTCTAAAACGGGTTGATTCCATATATAGTGCTTCTTCAAAACTAAAATCGGCCATAGACCGATTACTGGATTTAGCAAAAATGGATTCTCAAGGATTAAAATTGAAGATTCAGCGGACTAAACCCAAACAGTACTTATCTCAATTGGTAGACTTTTATCGTTCCTCTGTGATGAGTTCAAAGATAATGATTTTAGAATCCTTACCTCTCTTTGAAATTGAAGATTTTTATACCGATATGGATAAATTGGAAGAAATCCTCAGTAACATTATTTCTAATGCAGTTAAGTATATCAATGCAGATCAAGGAGAGATCATCATTTCCTTGGACGATAAAGGGGATACCCTTGAAATATCCATTAAAGATAACGGTATTGGAATAAAGCAAGAAGAACTTGAGAGAATCTTCAACCGCTTTGAGCAGGTGGATTCCAGCAGAAACAGTCATTATAAGGGGACAGGCTTAGGGCTGGCCTTTGCCAAGCAATTAACGGAATATCTAAAAGGAACCATCCGAGCTGAATCTGAGGGATTAAACAAGGGCGCTGAGTTTGTTTTGGAATTCAAAAAGGGCATAGATGTCTTTGATCCAGAGCTGATTATATTACCCTCGGAAGAAAAACAAAGAATAATTTCAAAGAACAATAGCCAGGTAGAGCAAAGTTTATTTGATAAAGATATAGAGCCCTTAACAGGAATAAAGGAATATATTAGTGGTTTAAATGAGCCCGATGAGTTTGATAGAAAAAAAGGGGTAATTCTCCTCATCGATGACAATGCTGAAATCCTCGATATTGAAATCCAATATCTTAGGAATAACGGGTATAAAAACTTTATTACCGCCAGTGACGGGGTTTTGGGTATAGAAGCGGCCTATCATTATCGACCGGATTTTATTCTGAGCGATTTTAATATGCCCAATATGAGGGGCGATGAATTTCACGATAATCTTGTTGGTAACCCGGATTTTAAAAAGGTTCCCCTGGTATTTGTAACAGCACTGGCAGATAGGGGAGTACTCATTAATAGGCAAAGAAAGGGGGCCATCGCTATTCTAGGAAAACCCATTGAGGAAGATGAGCTTATAACTTCGGTGGATATTCATATGCAAAAATATATGGAATATAAAGAAGTGCTATTATTCGCAACCATAGATGAATTGACCGGAATACTTAATAGAAGGCATTTGTTAAAGCAGCTTAGTAAGAATCTTGCTATCCGTAGCCTTCGGGATTTAACCATTCTCTTTCTTGATATTGATCATTTTAAAAAAATTAATGACACCCATGGACATATCGCAGGGGATAAAATTTTATCTGCTCTAGGTTCTGTGATAAATGATAATATTAGAACCTATGATTTAGCCGGAAGGTACGGGGGGGAAGAAATCATACTTCTTTTACCCGATACCGATATTTCCAAAGGAAAGTTTGTTGCAGAAAAATTGTTGGATATTATCAGAGAAATTGAAGTTCTACATAATGATGAATCCATAAAAATAACTGCAAGCTTCGGGATTTCTTCATTGATTGATGATCAAAATTATATCTGTAAAAAACTCAATATTAATAATTTAAAAGAATTATATGAAGTGGTCCCTCTGAAAGATACAGATTGGGCCCAAATTGAGAGGAAGAAGAAAGAGCTATGTAATATAATGATTGAAATGGCCGATATGGCTCTTTATCATGCTAAATCAACCCTGTGTAATAGTTGTGGTTTTAAATCTGAGAAAGAAAAGGATTTTGTAGATTCTGTTTGCAGTCTTTGCGGCAGTCCAGAATTAATCTTGGGTAGAAATAAGATAGTGATGTTCTCTGAAATATAGGGTTTTTAGTTATGCTGTTAAACCGTCTAATATTTGATTGACTGTGATTATCTCTATCATTTAACCTTATATGCTATCCACAAATATTCATTACCTCTTTATGGGCGGCGGTTTTTTCCTGGGACTGTTTATCTCCCTGCTGCTTTTCCCGGAATCGGTGAAAGGTCAAAGGGAGAAGGGCTGGCTGGGCGGAGTT
>JAQICO010000254.1 GCA_027858495.1 Spirochaetaceae bacterium | reverse complement strand
CGGTGATGTTGAATGAAACCGTCGTCCCATGGAGTTTCAATAACCACCTCATCCGCTAGAATGCCAATGCATGAACAACCTTTTCCAGCTACGACAGCCATTCCATCAAAATCGCTCCTAATAATACCCCATAATCCCGCATAAAATAAACCTTTTTTTTTCGATATCACACCCTCAGGATATACTTCCCCCCTGGCAATAAAAAGAGAACGCTTTTCCCAAAGAATCATAACCGAATTATTTACTCCGGTGGCTGTCTACCGGATACCAAGGATGCCAAGGCTTGAGTTCTCCATTACCGTAGCCTAGATTTCCCGGCTAGCACGCGGGCAATGCCGGGGGCATATCTATTTTACTAGGAGTATTCCTCCACCGGAAAGCTGAAAAAACTGTTAGGAATATGGTTTGGGTTACTATTTTATTATCGGCCCTATTTTATTCTCAGATTTCCAGGGCTGGGGGAAAGTATGTCCTTTGGTGCTGACGAAGGGCTTTTTTCTGAGGGAAAAGGCCCTATTTCACCATAGTCTCTAAGCTGTCGTAGCAGATTTTTCTTGTTCGTAAGAAATAAAAGGGCTTTGATTTTCCTTATAATCGGGTCTCTGTGGTTTCGTCCAACTCTGATTTTTGCGGAGCAAAATATCTGCGCCACCCCATATAAGGCACTACAACGTCTTAGCATAGCTCCTGAGGAGCTGTAAAATCATGTTAGTTTATGGTCTCTGGGGTATTAGAGGGAGACCTTTTGGGCTGTGGGCTACGCTAAGACGGCTATTTGTTGTATACAGTTTCTAATCCGGAACGGTTTAGATCCAATGTCCAAAAAATTACAGGATGTAATTTTGGACCGGAAATTTGCAACTACTCAAAGTAGAATTAAGAATGAACTTTCTTCTTTAAATGTATTTCGGGTACTGCATCTAAAGCATCTGCTACTCGCCTTATAAATTCTAATGACAATTTTTTATAACTTCCTGATTCTAATCTTGCTATAGCTGGTTGAGATGTACCAATAACTTCTGCTAATTGTTTTTGAGTCAGATGTTTTTCTTTTCTAAATTGAATTACTTCTTGAGCAAGTAAAAAATCATTCTCACTTTCATCATAAGCTTTTTTGAAATCAGGATTCTTTAAACGCCCATTTTTGTAATCTGCATAATTAGTTGCTTTCATTTTTTTCCTCCATATATTGTCTCATTATCCTAGTTGCTCTGTTTAATTTTTTTTTACTCGTTTTATTTTTCTTTTTTGAGAAGCCTGAAGTTATTACATAAAATTTGCCAGCATCGTTAAAATAGAACAACCTAACGATATCTGATGCAAGTTTCACTCTAAGTTCATATAAATCATAACCTGATAGTTTTTTTGAATGTGGTTCTGTTAAATAGGGTCCAAATTTCTCCAAAAGATCAATTGTACGAAATATTTTGACTTGCATTTTAAGTGGTACAGAGTCTATAAATTCAATTGCTGGATCAAGAATTTTTATTTCATACATAACAATGATATACCATATTTGATATATCATGTCAATATTATACACCTGAGCCACGATGGCGAAGGAATTTCATATTCGGATTTGAAATTGTGCCTATCGCTTAGCCGTCTATCTCTGCGCCAGCAGATCGACGGTGATGTTGAACGAACCCGTCCGTCCCATGGAGTTTCAATAACCCAAGGGCCATATCTATTTTACTAGGAGTATTCCTCCACCGGAAAGCTGATATAACTGTTAGGAATACGGTTAATGTGATGTTTGATTCTCGAGTTTCCAGGGCTGGGGGAAGCCCTATGTCCTTTGGGGCTGCCGTAGGGCTTTTTTTGGGGTGGAAAGGATATTTTTTAGGGAAATAGCCGAAATGGTAAGTGGAAAATGCCCTATTTCACCATGGTCTCTAAGCTGCAGATTTTTCTTGTTTGTGAGAAAGAAAAGGGCTTTGATTTTCCTTATAATCGGGTCTCTGTGGTTTCGTCCAACTCTGATTTTTGCGGAGCAAAATATCTACTCGACCCCATATAAGGCACTACAACGTCTTAGCATAGCTCCTGAGGAGTGGTAATATCATGTTAGTTTATGATCTCTGGGGTGTTGAAGGGAGACCTTTTGGGCCTGTGGGCTACGCTAAGACGGCTATTTGTTATACGACGTATTACCTTTTTTGCGAGGTTAAGGGATCTGCTACGGTTTCGGAGCTTTCATAGATATTCTCGGGATCAATATCAATACAGTTATATGTATCAAAATTTCCAGAAAGATCCCATGCAAGGGTATTATTTAAAACAGTACATTTATTTTGAAAATCATCAATATTTGAGAATTTATTAAAAATACCTATCCCTAATAGAGGTGAAGCATCATATTTTTTTATAATTCCATTAGAGAAGTAAACAAAGACAGTAAAATCAGACTGTGGAAGAACTTGTACGACATCATGCATATCTAACTCCTTATGCTAAAGGATCAATCCGATGGATATCTCCATGTTGCTTTGCAGATTCCCAATTATCTAATAATTCTTTTTCATGTAATTCGCACCAAGCCAAAACTAATTTCAATTGCCTTGATGGTAAAGAGCCTTTGATAACAACAGCATCATTTATTGATATAAGAGCTTTATCATTTCCGTACCGCGCATGGAAATGAGGAGGTGTATGATCATCCCAATACATATAGATTTTTATACCAAGGAATTCACATACTAAAGGCATCAAAACTCCTTCCAATACTAATTATACAATAAAATTTCAAAAAAGGTAATATGTCGTCTAACGCTTAGGAGTCTATCTTAACGGTACCCCGTTTAGATAGGCTTCGAGGCTGGTCGGAAGCAAGCTTCCTGCTCGCCCATGCAACCAGGTTGTACGAAACCGTCCTGTTCGTTCGTTTCACAGCCATGGAGTTTCAATAATTGGCCCTTTCCCTAAAAACCCCTC
>JAQICO010000039.1 GCA_027858495.1 Spirochaetaceae bacterium | reverse complement strand
GGATAGAATTAGATAAAAAAAAGCCAAAATGTTTGCGTACTGTCGCCGCTCAACTCCCGCTTCTTCTGAAACTTGCGATATTCACGAAAGAGTTTTATCATAGTTGATTGAAACCCGATTTGCGCAGATTCCTTATAGTTTATACTGAAAGAGTGATATTAATTCTTGAAGTAAAAAAAGTAACAGGGTAAGAGGTCTGCCGGTGTTACTAAGATAAACAATCGTATAATGAGGAGTTACTACATGAAAAAAATAATGATCATTCTAAGCATGTTACTTTCCCTTTTCTTCCAGCTAAGTGCCCAGAGCGGCCCACAGGAAGAGATTCTCTTCCTCTATGAAGAATCCAATGAACAACTGGAACCCTGGTTAAGTCGGATCCGCAGCAACCTCTTTGACCGGGGAATCGATTTTAAGGAACGTGCGGCCTCTGATATCGAACCCGCGGATCTGGAAGAACACCGCAGGATTTTAATTTACGGTGCCGTGATGGCCTTCTCTACTATGGAACCTCTGCGGGACTGGCTAAGGACCGACCCGGATTTAAGTGGAAAGGATGTGGTTTTACTGGTTACGGCCAACCGCTGGTTTCTGGAGAAATACCAAGGGCAATTGATGGATCTTCTTGAAAAGAATAACGCTAATTTGATTGACGGGGTAAGCGGAGCAACCCAGGAAATGAGCAACCTGGAGAAGGATCAGATGGTGGACAAGGCCCTGGGGGCGATACAAAATCCTTGAGCGGTGGAAAATCACTGATCGATTTATAGCGGCTGGAAAAATGGGAAGTACTTTTTCACCGTACCGTAAGAGGGAAGGTAATGGACAGGATCGTCAGGATGGGATAAGAGCGGGGTAGGGTCATAGGGAGAAAAATATTGCCGCAGATGAACACAGATTTGCACAGACGGGAAAGAAAGAAAATGACGGGAGGGGAGAATAGTTGACAACTAATCACACGGATGGGAAAGGAAGGGAAAGGGGAGTGATAAACAGCGGAAAGCTCGGAATGGCGGGTTGGGCGTTGGAGCGGTGAACGGAAGGGGAAGAAGAGTGGGGGTAAGGTCAAGACATAGGGAGAAATATTGCCGGGTAGGGATGAAACATACTCAGAACCATCTCCTGATAAAAAGTACCGTTTTTTAAATACGAGTTTGATCAAAGAGAACCGGCATAAACTTGATTATTTAATTTTATATCAGTAAAATTGAATTATAGGAGTTCTTAAAATGAATATCCCAAAGGAGTATCAGACTGATGTTGATAAAGCACTAGAGATTTTATCAAAGGTTGGTTGTACTGAAATTTTTCTATTTGGTTCCGTTGCTCAGGGATGTTCTCAAAAAAACTCCGATTTAGATTTCGCTGTAAAAGGTTGTCCTCCAGAACGCTTTTTCAGTGCTTTAGGTTCTTTGCTCATGGAATTGGATCATTCTGTAGATCTTGTAGATCTTGATGATGGAGACAGATTTTCTAGTTTCCTACAAGGAAATGAGGAATTAGTACTTGTTTCCTGATAATTAGGTCTTGCTCTTCTTTGACTTTATTTACAAATCCTTAGATCATTATTTATTTGAGTTTCATAAAAATTTCGGTAGCCGATATTCTGTTCCAGCCAATTAGTTTTACTAAATATCTAGCTCGTAAGGTATACTTGAAGATTCCCTTGAAGCAGGTTACTATTAAATAGAGGTAAGCATGTATCCTTTAGCTGAAGCTGCAGATAAAATAAGATCTCAATATAAAGATGTCAGGATATTATTGTTCGGATCTCAAGCCAGAAATGATGCACGTGAGAATAGTGACATTGACTTATGTATTGTTCTTGATAATCCTGAAAAGCGTTTGCTGGAGATAAGTCGAGATATTAGAAAAGTGATATACCCTATCTTAAAAAAGCCTCTAGATATACTTGTGTATGATAGCATTTCTTTCAATGATCGCTCTTCTTTTCCACTTACCATGGAAGCTGAGATTTTGGAGTATGCTCAAGAATTATGAATATTGGTCAATTGTTA
>JAQICO010000234.1 GCA_027858495.1 Spirochaetaceae bacterium | reverse complement strand
CTCCGGCAGTGATGAATTGGAACAATTGGGGCATCATGTAAATGATTTGAACAGTAACCTGAGGTCTGCAATGCTGAACATGCAGGACGTATCTAAGAAAAATCTATTGGCCAAGGATAAGGTGGTCCATACCATGGGGGTAACCAGTGAGGCCGCAAATAAGATAAATGAAAATAGTTCTTCTATTAAAAATCAGATGACCAGTCTCCGCAATGAGGTGGATACCAATATAGAGGCAACCCGGGAAATTGAAGGCAGTTTAGAGGGTTTAAATAGCTTGATTCAGGACCAGGGTTCCATGGTGGAAGAATCCACCGCTTCGGTTACCCAAATGATCGCCTCTATTGCTAATATCAGCAGTCAGACAGGAAAAAACAAAGAGGCATCGGATAGTCTCTCAAAATCTTCCAAGGTGGGTGGAGAGAATCTGGATAATACCATAAAGAGCATTGGAGAAATTGAAGACTTTATTCATAATATCCAAAACATTGTAAAAATGATCAACAGCATTTCTGCTCAGACCAATTTACTAGCCATGAATGCTGCCATTGAAGCCGCTCATGCGGGAGATTCTGGCCGGGGATTCAGCGTGGTGGCTGATGAAATTAGAAAGTTGGCCGAGGCTGCATCTATCAATGCCAAGGAAATTGGCACTATTTTAAAAACCATCACGGAATCAATTCATAAATCATCGGAATCCGGTCGTGTTACTCAGGAATCCTTTTCCATGATGGAGCAATACGTTGCAAGGGTTACAGAGTCATACCATGAGTTAAATAACAGTATACAGGAATTGGGAATCGGCGGAAAGGAAGTGCTCGATGCCATGGGTCAGTTATCTCAGATTAGCCAGACCGTTAGAGAAAATTCTCTGAATATCAATTCCAGTAAAGAGCGGGTAAAAGATTCCGCAGAAAAAATAAGTAATGTTACCCAAATCGTATCCAATTCAATAAAGGATATCGTTTTGGATATAGGGCAGGTGAGCAGTCGGGTTAAGGATGTAGAGGAAATGTCCCAGGAATTGGGGGCTACCTCTCAGCAGCTGGATAAATCCATACAGAAGTTCTCCTTGGATTTGGAAGACGATTGTGAAGATGAAGATGTCCAGGAATTAGATGAATCCTATTGTGACGATTTAGAAGAATCCTCAAATGCTGAGGAATTGCCTTCCATTGAGGAAAACTAAAGAAGCGGTGCAAAAATACGCATAAAGGAGTTCCGAAACTTCCTTAGAATGCCAAGCCTATTGTATTCCTCCATGGTAAGTTCTTTGCAATGTTTCTTGTCCCGTTGAAATTGTTCTTTTAGTTTTTTGGCTGTTTTTTCATGGTAAATCAGACCGTTAATTTCGTAATTTAAAGAGAAACTTCTAATATCCATATTGCAACTTCCAACAGAAGAAGTCATGGAATCAATCACCAATACTTTGGCATGAAGAAATCCTTTTTGGTATAAATAGATTTTAACTCCAGCCCTTAATAATGGAGGAAAATAGGTATGAGCCGCCCACCATGGTATATGTTTATCAGCAATCCCGGTTATCATTAACTCCACGGGAATGCCACTTAGGGCGGCCATTATGAGGGCATCCATCATAGATTGATCAGGCACAAAATAGGGGCTTTGAATCAACACCTCTCGGTTGGCATTTGTGATAAGGTTAAAATAACTTAATTTCAGAGTAGACCAGGAAAAATCCGGTCCGCTAAGAACTATTTGCATTGGAATCTGTTCTTCCTTTTTAAGGGATACATCCATATTGCTTCTTTCGAATTTTTCTCCCCGGCAATTACTCCAATCCAGTAAAAATGCCCGTTTCAATAACAATACAGATGAACCTTCCATTCGTAGTTGAGTATCTCTCCAGAATTTAAAAGGACCTCCGTCAATTTACTCCTTAGAAATATTCATTCCCCCTAGATAACCAATTTTGTCATCAATAACAACAATCTTCTTATGGTTGTTATAATTTAATCTAAAACTGCTTTTCCAATGGCGCATATCCATAAAATAGTGATATTTAATTCCAGCGGCCTTAAGCATCTTTCTATATTTGCGGGATATTCTAAATAGCGAACCAAAACCGTCAAAAATTAGACGTACATCTATTCCTTCCTGCGCTTTTTTTGAAAGTATATCGGCAATTTGCTGGCCAAGGATATCGG
>JAQICO010000236.1 GCA_027858495.1 Spirochaetaceae bacterium | reverse complement strand
CTATTAAATGGATGGATAATTTTATAATTCTTCTCGTATGAAAACTGCAAAAACCATGGTATTCCTACATCTATATGTTAAATGAGAAAACAACTAAAACGCAGGCGGTTTAGTATAGTTATAATTAATATTTCCATTGACAGATAATTCCTTGTACCATTTAATAAGATTAGATTTGCCATAAAAAAGTGATTTTTTTATACCAAGGAGGTATTGATGTTTGTTTTCTTTAAGAGGGTGTCCCTGTTTTAAGGGTGGCTTTTTGAATCTTTGATCTGTTTTTATTAAACCAACCTTGAGTATCCTATCCAATAGGTTCCAGCCAGAGACTCCCCCATAATAATCAAAATATCTCAAGTGTATTGGGCTTTTTTAGTCTGAAGTCACCATCTATGGCAATTTTGCCTTTTAAAGTGGCTAAGACATTGGCGCAATGTCAAATATAAATATGGAAAAGGATAAAAATTATGTGCATTAATTGGGGGCAGACCCCACAAAATATCCCCTTACAGGGGAATCAACATATAGCCAGAGTAATTCAGAGAAATAGAGAACATTACCTTCTTGCTGTAAAAGACCGAGAAATCCAAGCTCAAGTTAAGGGACAGCTGCGTTATAAAAGCCATGATGTTATGGACTTGCCCGTAATTGGAGACTGGGTGATCTTTGAAGACCATGAAAACCTAGGGATTATCCTTGAGATAATTCCCCGTTTTTCTGTGTTAAGCAGAAAGGTTGCAGGTGTTACCACCGAGGAGCAGCCTATTGCTGCAAACATCCATCTGGTGGGAATTGTATTAGCATTGGATGGTGGTAGAAACTATTCCTCCCGAACACTGGAACGCTATCTATCCATCGCATGGAATTCCGGGGCACAACCTCTGGTTATATTAAATAAGTCAGATCTGGCAGAACAGGGGGAGGCGTTTTTGGCAGAGGCCCAATCTATTGCTTCGGGGGTGGAGGTGCTGTTAACCAGTGCAGAAAACGGTAGGGGAGTAGATCAGCTCCGGCAGAAAATACCCCAAGGAAAAACGGTCCTTTTGATCGGTCCTTCGGGAGTGGGTAAGTCAGCTTTGACGAATATCCTATTAGGCAAAAATTTACAGGTGACCGGTGCCAATCGAGAGTCCGATAAACGGGGACGACATACCCCCACAAGCTCCAAGATGATTCCAATACCACAAGGGGGATTGCTCATAGATACACCTGGGTTAAAAGAGATTCAGCTTTGGGGACAGGAAGACGTCTTGGATGAGGTATTTCAGGAGATTCTTGATATGGCCAGAAACTGTAGGTTCAAAGACTGCTCCCATCAGCGGGAACCCGGTTGTGCGGTACAGCAGGCCCTTGATGAAGGAACCCTGGATCAGCAGCGTTATCTCAGTTATCTTGAATTAAAAAAAGAACTACAGTACTTAGAGTCTAAGCAGAAAGAGAAGGGAACATACCAATCTTTTGCAAAAAGCAAAAAACTGAGTAAGTATATTAAACAGATGAAAAACAAAAAAAATATCTATTAATTATCAGCTCCCTTTTGGGGGCATTGTCATTTTACACCTCTCCAGGTTGAAATCTAATGGTTGATAATTGAGATGGACTATATAGATTTAAATGACATGACTGGAGTCAATGGCTTGAACTGTATTAACGCCGATGGAGTATTCAATAAATCCTTCCATTGTTGTTCCTGAGGGTATGTCAACATTTCCTCTGGCATAGTTACCGTTAATATAAAGACGGTCCGTTTGTGTCGTAGTTTTCCTTTTATGAAGCATGATATTCCCCAGATGTAAATCTCCATGTTTTTTCCTTTGTAATAAAATTATAGTATAATTCTAATGATTTATTTAACCATACCTACCGATAATATATAAGATGACACTTGACTATCTTTGACGTTGAAGAGTATCATTATTATGTCCAATCTTCTTAAGAAAATGTTTAAGAAATAAGGTTTTGATTATCCTTGTTATTTAGAGTTTGTTATGGAGTAACCCAGGCAATAAATAGGAGTGAATCATGGCAAATGCCCTAGAAACCATTAAAGAAAATCTTATTACCGCAATGAACGAAAATTCAGCAATAATGGATACGTCTCATATTGTTATTCATATCAAATCCACAGGAAATTTGATGTGGAAAAAAAGCAGTCTACATATTACTGGACGCGTAAATTTAGATAATGAAAAAACTGAAATTGATAAGATCATTGCTGATCTATGTAGTGATGTTGAAGTTCTTAATACACTTCGAGTAGAACAGCGTTAAGATCACTCTAATATCGGTATATACATCGGATATATAGATTATCATTCAGGGGATTCCTTCTTAATATCATGGAAGTTGGATCCCCTAGAAATATATCAGCACCACTGGAAAACTGAAGATGATCACTTGAATTGTAAGATATTCTAGGAGCAATATAGAGCTCCGGTGAAAAGAAAAATCCCACATTGCCCCCTACCTTCAATTTATCCCTCATGAAATTTTTCTCTACATGGGCAATCATAAAGGCAATATGTTGTTGGGGCTGAGTATGAAAGCTGTGGATTTCTTCTCGTAAAGTCTCATTATTGTTTTCGTCTGCATCAAAATTAAAGATATATTGATAAATAATATTTATCTGACTGAGCATTCCCCAAATTTTACTTGTCTGCAATTGGCTGTTTAGGGTTATGTCTGAGTTGGCAATGCCCAATTTATCACCTTCAAAATCATCTGTTAAATTGAATGCCAATTCTTGTGATAGTGCTACACCTGAAAAGCTAGTTGAATAGGCCAAGCCCATGGTTTGCCGTCTATTATAGGTAAGATTAATTATTCCTGTGGTATTACCAGCACTTGTATTGCTTTCTGATAAATCAAAATTGGGCATTTGTTCTGTGTACCAGGCATAGAGAAGTTGGATATCTAAAATATCTCCATAGTGATTATAATTTAAAAATATGCTGTTGGGATTTTCAATTAGATAGTCCGATGAATCCATATCAATGTCTACATCTAAATCGGTTGCGGTCATAGTAATATCATTCAATCGGTCTCCGTCGGGTCTGGGGAATGGTACATAGACAAGTTCAAAACTATCCATTAAGGTTGGGTAATATTTTAGATTAAATAAAAGATCTGACCTTTGCCCTTCAAAGGGATCGTCTAAACTGTATAATACTTTTTGAGCTCCATTTACAATATTGAAGGTTCCAAAAACATCACAATATCCGTATTGAATCTTTTTTTGTCCCAAGGAGATATCGAAGGCGCCCAGAGGTATAAATAGATAGGCTTCGTTGATTATATCTGACAGAGGAATTAAATTATGATCTTCAAAATACTGGGCATAAAAATCTGTAGATAAATGCCATTCTAGACCAGTTTTATTTTCATATCCTGTAAGTCTTGTTTCAACAAAAAATCGGCTACGAAGATTTTCAAAACCCTCCACTGATTCGATGCCTCCATAATAATCCAATGAAGAGGTTAGATCTACATCCACAGCACCAAGAAAGGATATCGAAAAAAGAAACAAGCCTATTATGCGTTTCATATTTTAAACCTCCTAATGATTTTGAAGATAACGTTGGGAAAAATAACGGTCCGGAATATCTCCTATCGTTAGATTGGTTGCTTCTATAATAGATCTATGATTGGATTGCACATTTTCCATGGATATTTTACTGGGGTAAACAAAGTTGTCAAAATCTGTGGATTCCTGAACCGTATATATCTTTAATAATTCTCCGCTCAGGTCATAATATTCCTGTCTCTGAAGTAAAAAACTATCCTTTCTATGATAACTAATATATCTGCTGTAACCAACTTCCTGCTGTTTTTCACGACTTACACCATGAACCTCAAGAACATAACAGTCATAACCATCCACCACTTGATCGTCCAAACGCTCATAGATAAAACCTTCAGCATTTTTACTTATTAAATCCTGATAGGTAAAGTCGCTTCCCATAAAATAACCGCCACCGGAGCTTTCCAAGGCAATCCTTTTTATTCTGCCAATAGCAGGAAGATATAGCCACATGTTACTGTCTCTGCCGTCGTAGAAGGAATGAATCAATAATCCCGTATCACGAACAGTGGGAGGATAATTAAAAACAAATAGCCGGTTATTTTGACTTTCTCCGTCCATCTTTTGATAGGCTTCCGCTTCTATCTCTCTAACATCTCCACTTTGAGAGATCATTTGAACTTTTATAGTTGCTTGTAGATTGGGTATTCGCGTTACATCTTCAAATCCCTGAAGAATCTCATCTAGGGTTATAGAAAACAGGGGCATGGAAATTAAACACATAAAGATTGAAATTTTAATTATTTTCATCATGGTTCTTACTCCTTTTTTATTTTAAACGGTAATATAATCAAAGGTAACAAATATAAACTAAAAAAATAAGAAAGAATAAGGGAAGTCATCAATAGAATCCCAAGGCTTCTTGCTCCACGGAAGGAAGATAATAATAGAATAGAAAAGGAGAATAGTGAAGTCAAGAAGCTGAGAAATATGGGTAATCCACTATAACCCATTACATGACTGAATCCTTCTTTAAGGGTTTTAGGTGCTTCTAATTGATCCAAGGCTATGAGGGTATGAATACTATAATCAATCACCAAACCGGTGATTATGGCTACAAATATTATACTAAAAGCATCGATACTGATATTTGCTACCGAGATAATCCCAAAGGAGATAATCATACTTATTAGACCGGGGACAAGGCTTAATAGGGCCAAAGATAACTTTCTATAAAAGATTAACACAGTGATGAAAATAAGGAAACTTCCCACAAGAAAAGAGAAAATCCAATTGGTCTGCAGATTGTTTTTTTCTTGCTCAAGTTCTGCAGCCATACCATAGACCTGTAAATCCCATTGTTCTGGAAGATCTGCTTTTATATCTTCAATAATTTGATAAAAGGTTTCCAGGTCTTCTACATTTTCATAATATAACAGCCCCTTAACCGAAACATAGCGATATGAACTATCCAGCAGAGATTCATATTCCAAAGGATCTACACTTGATGAATAAAAAATAAGATATTGTTCTATTAGTGTCGGGAAAAAATCATCATAGGAATGATCGGCTAACAGCGTTTCTTCTGATCCATTAAAATAATAATGGATTCTTTTCATAACCGTAAGAAGAGAATAGGAATAGCCAAGATCCCTCTCGGTAAAAATATTATTGATCTCATTTAGTTTTAAAAGTGTATCTTTCTGTAATACCGCATTCTTTTCTCCTGTATCGATTTCAAGAAAGAAGGGTAGTGTACCGTAGAATTCTCTATTTATAATGCGGTCGGCTTGTTTAATGGTTGTACTGTTTGGCAGCTGTTCTATGGGATATGGTTCAATTTTAAGATTCTTCAGTTGAAATATGCCCCATATTATCATCACTAGGATCAGCGCAAAAAGAAAAAATCTTTTCTTTGAAATAAATTCAAAAAAACGAGTCTGACTTTCTTGAAATTTGGGAAATAGACTTTTTTGAGCCCGGGGAAAATTCTGGGTATTCAGCCAAAGGAATACGCCGATCCAAGTTAATACTACTGCTACTGAAATGATGCTTCCCAGCTGCACATGACCGGAACCGTTGATGAACACCAGGCTTAAAAAACCTGTAACCGTAGAAAGTGCCGTTAAACTAAGAGGGAAAAGAAGTTTTTTAGTAAGGTCTGCCTTTTTTAGACCCACCGAGGAATACATCCGGTGGTAGAAATAATGAATGATATAGTCGCTCAGCAACCCCAGGGAGAATACAGGAATTAGTAATAGTAGGGGACTATTGGGAATACCAATAAAATGAATCATTCCATAGGAAGTGAAAACGGCCAGTATCAAAAGGATAAATGAAAATAGAATCGCTTTGAAATTTCTAAAACTTAGAAGAACAAGAACTATCATAATAAATAATAAAGGTAAAAATAAGGCTATATCCTTGGTTAGCAGGGATTCTGTCTGAGAAATAATAGGAGATTTCCCTGTAAACTGAAAGGGAAGTTCATTCACCCATTTCTTTTGCAGATCAAGTAATTCAGTATTGGTTTTCGCAGCAGGCGTTTTATATCCAAAATAAATATAAAACAATAGAGTATCCATTTTCCCATTGATATAGGGTTGTAATTCTGGGAAATTGGGGATTTCTTCAGTTAATTCAAGCAGATCGTCACCATCTAATATGTTTAAATCTTCAGGAAGGGCCCTTTGAACTGTAATATCATCTCCCTGGCTGGTTATCATGGATGCATTTAATATAGATTCAACCTTACTCACTCCCTCCATAGAATTAAAATCTTGCTGAAGAAGATTAATCTTTTTTAGAGAAGCGATATCATTGAAGGAATAGGCTGTTCCCTTTAAATCCAGGGCAACAATTACTACGTTTCTTTGGGGTAGTAATAGGTGACTATCTATATCAGCATATATCTGTGCCTCGTTCTCAGAACTGGGAGTATCAAATATAAAAAATAAACCACAGACCATAAGGCAAATAGATGGGAATAAAAACTTCTTCATATAGTTTAAGTTTATCCTTGGATAATAAAAAAAACAATAGACCTAATTTTTTAAATAACTTTATTTCTTCAATATTATTGGAAAAGTCAAAAAAAAAGGCTCCCTATTGCGGGAGCCTGAATTGAATGGTTCATTGGGAGGGGAAAACATTCAAGTCTATTAATCTTATCGGTATAACTAGGTAGGAGTTTATTCATTTTTTATTTGAATAAATTGTAAATCATTGAGTTTGTATTTTGGATGAATAATAATTAGTTTATAGGTTGGGACTTTTGCGACAGCCCCAATCGTTGGATTTTCCAAGATAACACTTTAATTTGTAACACCCATGGAGATTTACTATGAAGAAAAACAAACAGTTGAGGCTTTTAGAAGTTTTCTGTATTGCTTCAGGAGCAATGATAAGTTCCGGTCTTTTTGTATTGCCCGCAGTGATTTATCCCATGGCGGGACCTTCTATATTACTGGCCTATTTTGTAGCTGGTATATTAATGATACCCAATCTGATTTCCCAGACGGAATTGGCAACGGCTATGCCTAAAGCAGGCGGAGCATATTTTTATATAGGTAGAAGTTTGGGCCCCATGTTAGGGAATTTTGCAGGAATGGCCAATTGGTTTTCCATTGCTCTGAAAGGGGCCTTTGCATTGGTTGGAATGGGAGCCTTTGTCCAAATCATATTACCAGGAATTCCCTTGCAATCCATCAAGTGGATAGCCATTGGCCTGATACTGTTTTTTACATTAATCAATTTGATTAGTGTCGAAGGTACAGGGCATATTCAGGATATCATGGTTATCCTGCTTATCGGGATTCTATTATATTATATTTCTGTCGGTCAAAGGGCCGGTGATTTTGGGTCATTGAGGCCTTTTTTCCCAGGGGAAAAACCTAATATATTGGGAATGGCCGGTATGGTTTTTATCTCCTATGGCGGATTGACCAAGGTCGCTTCCCTGGCAGGAGAAATAAATGACCCTGGCAAGACATTACCCAGGGGGATGATTCTCAGTTTTGTAGTGGTGAATCTGCTCTATCTCGGTTCAATATTTGTTACACTGTCTATTTTGAATCCCCAGGAATTCGGCAATACCCTAACACCCCTAACTATGGCGGCTCAAAAATTCGGCGGATCAGTGGGTATGATATTGTTAAGCCTTGCTGCGTTGTTCTCCTTTGCTACCACGGCTAATGCTTCGTTGTTATCTGCTTCCCGTCTTCCTGGAGCCATGGCCGAAGACGGACTGTTGCCTTCTTGGTTTGGAATACGCAGTAAAAAGCGTAAGATTCCCTGGGTTTCCGTTCTTTTTACCTCATTATTTATGGCTCTGGTTATTCTTGGTCTTAAACTGGAAGATTTAGTAAAAACCGCCAGTACTATGATGCTTCTACTCTTTTTTCTGGTCAACCTTTCGGTAATTCTAATGCGGGAAAGTCGAATAGTTTCATACCGACCTATCTTTAAATCTCCCATGTATCCTTATTTACAGTTTTTTGGCCTGATCAGTACTTTAGTACTGATCTTTAAGATGGGAAATCTTCCCTTGGTACTAACCGGTGGTTTTTTTGTTTTTTCCACGTTGGTTTACATTCTTTTCCATCGGAATAAAGGCAAAAGAGATTCTGCATTGGTACGTATTGTAGAGAGGGTGGTGGATAAAACGCTACGAAGCAATTCCTTACACGATGAGTTAACTCAAATCCTATTCGAACGGGATAATATTGAGAAGGATCGTTTTGATCATCTTATCAGCCGTGCCATCATTTTGGATATTCATAGAGATATCACCCGACCTGAATTATTTAAAAAAATTGCCCAGGCCTTGTCCCTGCGTTTAGATATTCCCGTCGAAGAGATTTTACAGAAACTGGAAGAACGGGAGGCTCAATCTCCCACGGCCATCAGCGACGATCTGGCTATCCCGCATATTGTATTGGAAGAAGATCAGGGGTTTGAGATTGTCATGGTCCGTTTACAAAATGGCATAAGTTTTGGCAAGGAAGATGAAAAAATTAAAATGGTCTTTGCATTGGCTGGGGGTAAATCCGAAAGGAATTTTCATCTGCAGTGCCTAATGGCCATCGCACAGATCGTCCGAACCAATGATTTTATTAAGGGTTGGCAGGAAACCAGAGATGAAGAGGAACTGCGTGCCCTGGTTATGCTGGCTGATAGGAATAGAAAATGATAGAACTGCCTTCTTTGAAAATTATGATTATTGCTCTATTGGTTGCTTATGGTATCACTTGGTTAATCTGTAGGTACCTCTTAAAATTAGATAGATATAAGGAAGATTTAGACCGATTAAGCAACGCATTACTGGTCTTTTTTCTCTTCAATAGACTGGTTTTTTTAATCGTTCATTTTTCCCTGGTTATAAGTTCTCCTTTATCGTTGATTCAAGGACGAGCGGGCCTATGGGGATTCCTTCTTGCTCTGCCCATGGGCGTTCTGTGGTATTTTTTCCCCAAAAAACAAAAAAATCCATCCTCCTTCTGGCCGCCCCTAATATTGCTAATCATTTTAGTGGTTCCCGTGGGGCTTTCTCAATTGCAGGGACCTGGGGATACCCATGGGAACATTGGAGTAGAGCCGGGGAATATCGCTCCAAATGTCCAAATTAAGGCCGGTGTAAACCTGCAGGATCTTCGAGGAGATTGGGTGCTTCTTAATTTCTGGGCCACCTGGTGCCCGCCCTGCAAAGCAGAGATGCCTGACCTGCAGCGTTTTTTCGATTTACCACAGACAAAACCTGAATTTTACGCTGTAAATCTAACATCTACAGAGACATCCCTTGGGCAGGTGCAGCAATTTTTGGATGATCAGGGATATTCATTTCCCATAATTTTTGATGAATCAGGAAGTTTGGCCGATACCTTTGAAATTAAACAAATTCCCACCACGGTACTGATCAATCCCATGGGAATTATCGAAGATCGACGGGAAGAAGTGGTGAGTTTTACCTATCTGAAATCCTTGCTGGAAAAGTAAATAATCCTACCGGTCTATTATTCCATCTCCCTTGACAGTCCATAGCTTTTATAAGACAATGGTGCACTGTAAATTACCCTGGGTTTAGGTGAAATAGATCTACCCGTCTTTAGGAGACTCCATTGTTAACTGTATCCGATATAAGCCTTTCCTTTGGAAAGCGATTTCTTTTTAAAAACGTAAATATCAAATTTACCCCAGGCAACTGTTACGGCCTTATCGGGGCTAATGGCTCGGGGAAATCCACCTTACTCAAGATATTTTCCGGAGATCAGGAGGCAGATTCAGGGGATATCATCATTCCTTCGGGACAACGTTTGGCCGTACTTCAGCAGGACCATTACGCCTTCGATGCACACACGGTAATGAACACTGTAATTATGGGCCATAAAGAGCTTTACTCCATTATGGTTCAGCGTGAAGAAATCTATTCAAAAAGTAATATGACCGATGAGGAAGGCATGAAGGTTGCCGTACTTGAGGGCGAATTCGCCGAAATGGGCGGTTATGAATCGGAAAGCGAAGCAGCCACCCTTTTAGCCGGTCTTGGTGTTGATGAGAAACTCTATGAAAAGAAAATGGCCGAAGTGGAAGATAATATCAAGGTGCGTATTCTTATCGCCCAGGCTCTTTTCGGTAACCCCGATATTTTACTGCTGGACGAGCCCACCAATCACTTGGATCTGGAATCAATTACCTGGCTGGAAAATTTCCTATTAAAGTTTCAAAATACTGTGGTTGTTGTCAGCCATGACCGTCACTTTTTAAATAAGGTTTGTACCCATATCGCTGATATCGATTATCAGCAGGTGCGCCTTTTTGTGGGTAACTACGAATTTTGGTGGAGAGCCAGTCAGCTGGCGGCAAAACAGCGAAAGGAACAGCAGAAGAAGTCTGAATCCAAGGCATCTGAACTCAAAGAGTTTATTCAGAGATTTTCATCCAATGCCGCACGATCTAAACAGGCCACCAGTAGAAAGAAAGAACTGGACAAATTGGAGCTCAAAGATCTACCCCAGACCTCACGGCGTTTCCCCTATGTCAATTTTAAACCCGAGCGTGACCCCGGTAAAATGATCCTGGAAATAAAGGGATTAGCCCAGAGTTTTGAAGGGAAAGAGATCTTCAAGGATGTGGATATCATCGTGGAAAACGGTGACAAAATAGCCTTTGTGGGACCCAACAATCTTGCCAAAACTATCTTTTTTGACACCATCAGCAGTGAACTGGAACCCCAAGCGGGAGAATACAAATGGGGTGTCACCATCAACATGAGTTATTTCCCCAAGGACAACACCAATTTCTTTGATAAAGAGATCAATATGACAGACTGGCTAAGGCAGTATTCCCAGGAGGAAGACGAATCCTTTGTTCGTGGATTTTTAGGCCGGATGCTCTTTTCTGGAGATGAATCCCTCAAGTCTGTGCAGGTACTCTCGGGGGGAGAAAGGGTTCGCTGTATGCTCAGCAGAATGATGCTCAATAATCCCAACGTTCTGATCTTCGATGAACCCACCGCCCACTTGGACCTGGAAGCCATCACCAGTTTAAACTCAGGAATCGAAGAGTTCCCCGGGCCGGTGATGATCAATACCCATGACCATCAGCTGCTCAGTTCGGTGGCCAACCGTGTGATAGAATTTACCCCCGGCGGTGTTATCGATAGAAAGCTAACCTTCGACGATTACCTTGAGAGTGAAGATGTGGCCAAGCTACGTGATAAAATGTACCAGGGACAGCATATCCGCTTGACCCTCTAGGAGTGTATACCGTGAAACTGCGGGTGGAAAAACTAATAGCCGGGGGAGACGGTCTGGCCCGACACCAAGGCAAGGTGGTTTTTCTACCCGGCACTGCACCTGGCGATCTGGTGGAAGCGGAAATCCTTGAAGAAAAAAAGGGTTTCAGCCGGGCAAAAGTGGTGGAAATCCTTGAGAATTCCCAACATCGCCGGCAACCCTTCTGCCATTTTTACGGTCGCTGCGGCGGCTGTAATCTTCAGCATATAGATTACAGCTACCAGCTTCAGTCCAAAAGAGACATCTTTCAAGAAACTCTCAAACGGCTTGGCGGTATTGAATGGGATTCCATAGAAGTCTTTTCCGGACCGGACAGGGCCTACCGCAATCGGGTACAGTTTCAACCAGCGGACCAGGGGCATTGGGGTTTTCGGCAAAGGGCCAGCCATAATGTGATAGCCCTGGAAGAATGCCCCCTGCTGGTTCAGGGATTAAATGACTTTTTATCCAATCCCCCTGAAATCCCAGCGGATGAGCAACGTCTTCAGGTCTATGGAACTGACAGCCGATACTGGCTAAATCCCCAAGAACCTATTGAACTATCCCTTTTGGGAAAATCCATCCAATTTAACAGTTCCCTTTTCTTTCAAAGCAATCTTTCCATGCTGGAGGATTTTATCACCCATATCATCCATGGCCAAAAGGGTGAAGTCTTTTTGGATCTCTACGGCGGGGTGGGGCTCTTTTCTCTTTTTTTACAAGATCACTTTGACCGGGGAATCTGGGTGGAAAGCTTTGGCCCATCAAAGATTCAAGCCAGGGAAAATCTTTCAGACCGGGTTGAGCTGATAACCAAGCCCCTGGAGAAATGGAAGCCCACCAAAGGATTAGCCCCCGATCTTGCTATTATCGATCCACCCCGGGTAGGTCTGGCACCCCAGGCCCGTAAATCCCTGATAGCCCTAAAGCCCCAACGGATTGTCTATGTCTCCTGCGATCCGGTAACCCAAGCCCGTGATTTAAAAGAAATCCTCGGGGTAGGCTATAATATAGATAGGGTGGCTCTTTTCGACTTTTACCCCCATACCGCCCATATGGAAACAGTGGTGCATCTCAGCCTTTAAACACATCGGATTATTTTAGGAGAAAATATTATGAAAGAAATCGACCTGACCACATGGAAAAGAAAGCAACATTTCGACTTTTTCCACAGGATGGATTATCCCCAGTATAATATCTCCTTCGATATGGATATCACTTCCTTCCTTCCGGCTTTAAACCGGGGAGGACATTCCTTTTATGCAACCATGATGCACTTGAGCCTTGAAGCGGCCTGCTCGGTGGAGCCCTTCTGTCAACGCATCAGGAAAAATCGTGTGGTTCAGCATGATGTATTACATCCTTCATTTACCTACATGGAGCAGGGGGAAGAACTTTTTTCCTTGATCACCTTGGATTATAAAGAGAATATCCAGGATTTTGAACGTCACATGGAACATGTTATTGCCCAGCAGAACAGCTATTTCGATTTCGGACCCCTGGAGGGACGGGACGATTTTATCTATTTCAGTGCCATCCCCTGGATAAGCTTTAACCATATCTCCCATACCATCAGCCTAAACCGGGATGATTCGGTGCCACGGATCTCCTGGGGTAAATATTACACCAGCCAGGAACGCAGCCTATTGCCCTATTCGGTGCAGGTGAATCACTGCCTGGTGGACGGGTTTCATATTCATGAATTTAAGGATGCGCTTCAGGGGCTTCTGGATGAGTTTGTTTAAAAAGGTCAATCATCTGCCAAAAGCAGCAGTATCCCCAGGTCCAGGTCGGCGGAAACCCATCCATCCAGCTGATCATCCATATAACCCTGAATGCTGAATCTAGGATTATAATAAATTATGGCCCTTTGCGGAATAGCCAAAAATCCCAGGCGTATGCCCGTTTGAAATACTGGAATGGTATTCTCCTGGTTATACTGAAGGGCCGCCTTTAGATATATCTCGGTTGCAAAAAAAATATTGGGTCTCCAGTTTGCAAAAAAAAAT
>JAQICO010000207.1 GCA_027858495.1 Spirochaetaceae bacterium | reverse complement strand
GGATAGACAGGATAGACAGGATAGACAGGATAGACAGGATAGACAGGATAGACAGGATAGACAGGTTAGACAGGTTAGACAGGTTAGACAGGTTAGACAGGTTGGACTGGTTGGACTGGATGGACTGGATGGACAGGATAGACAGGATAGACAGGATAGACAGGATGGACAGGATGGACAGGATGGATAAGAGATAAGAGGGAAGAGGGAAGAGGGAGAAGAGATTATTTTGGTATTGGAGGTAGGGTCAAGACATAGGTAACACTCTAGTTTCAGGATTATTTTGAGATTCAATAACATTTCATTCCAAGGTTCTAAATACTTAGAGGAATAGGAATTTTCCTCATGGGTAAAAAATGTTTTTTAGAGAATTAAATAATAATCAACAATAAAGGGAAATGAGTATGTAAAACTATGTCTGCTGAAAAGTGACAATCAAGATCGCTCCACAAAAAAATTGTGTTGAACTAACTAACAATTAACAATCAATTAGCACATACGTAAGTATAATACGTAAAGCTACTTTACCAAGGGTTATTTTCTCTTTTATATTCTTTTTGAAGAACCCGTAATGTGCGGGGTATTTTTTCCACTATAACCGGAAAATTCCCTCCATTCAAAGCCAGCACTTCGCCGTCCAATTGGGCCAAGAGGGGGTCTTGGGGATAGTTAAGTTCCATCTTATTTGCATTATAGAATTCCGCTTGAGGAAGTCCTATATGATGGCCCTTCATAAAAGCCCCCTTCAATAAAATCCTTCTCCATATGGGAAGATTCCTGGCCAATAACACATTATGTTCATCGGGAAGGATGTTTTTATTTCCACCGTAGCTGGATTTTCCCCTACCGCCTATGACTGTAAGCAGCATTTTCCCACGTATATAACTAATCTCACCTTGGGGGGATATGAGTTTTATGGAGCTTTCCTTGATGGGATATTTTTTGTCATAGAACAATACGGACAGATCTACCATAATTTTATAGATGTCTCCCTTCATTCTATTTTTCCATTTTTCAGTGAGCTCACTAACATAGGCATCAAGACCAAAACTGACAATGTTAAAGGCATAATCCACGGGCAGACCCTTGGCTTTTACAGACAGTGCCGGTCGCAATGAGATTCTACAGGGACCGGAAAGGATATCCAGTGCTTCCGTTAAACTGGAACAATCCGAAGCGTCGTTCCCCGTTCCCAGGGGAAGCCGAAGAAGATACATTTTTTTAAGCGCTTCGGAATTCTGACGCATCAGAGCAGAACATATATCTTTATGAAAGCCGTCACCGCCGGCAAGAACTAATATTTTCTCCTGACTCCATTGATCCTCCAGAATAGATTCCACCCGGGTCAACGCCCGTTGTTGAGCATGGCTTCGAGTCTCGGTGAGATGAATCTGTAGATGCAGTTCCCTTCCCGGCGGTTTTGTCCGTCCGGTTTGCCATTGCTTCAATTCTTGAATAATGGCTCTGAGCTTTGAAGAATTCTTTATTGAGCCTGCTTGAGGATTTATTAGAATTTCAAGGCTGCTGCGTTTTCCCGGAAAGGGATCACAGTAACTTAGTGCATTTCCGAGACTTTCCATTAAAATCTGTAATAAAGGATTATTCAAGGGTTGATTTACCTCTTTCTCTGGCTTCCAACCAGAAGGATAGAAGCCAAGCACCACACAATGCCAAGCTCTTGTCGATCAGATTAATAATAATCCGCCCCAAAAACGCTGCAGATAAAATACTTTGCCCAGTCAATACAAATGATTCGATAATAGAATCTACCGAGGTTCCTGTAAGACCATTAAAAAAGAACTCAACAACCAAAGTACCTAATATTGAATTACCTATAATAATAATACCCCAAAAAATCAGCATTGCAATATAGTTACTTTTATATTTCTTAATTTTCCAAAGACCTGCCATTAGTCCGGTAAAAATATTAACCAGAGCAAAGGGGAAATATAAACCATCACATCCATGTAATAGCTCCATAAGAAGGTTGGTCAACAACCCAACCGCGGCACCCGCCAAGGGGCCCCACATAAAACCTGCAAAAATAGTAAAAGTTGAATCCATAAAAAGAGGGAGATTCGTCAAAGACAAGCAATACTGTAATAATCCATTTAACAATGCAGCCGTCACAATAAAGGGTAATAACAATCTATTAGGCTGTATCAATAAGGACGGTTTAGATTCCATAGACTCATTTTACCACGCTGAGATTATTTATGAAAGAAAGATAAGTGGTTCTACTCTATTATTCTCAGATTGGCTATTTAACAAAAAATAATTTATGTTATTATAAGCGGCTATGAAAAAAAAATATCACGGCAAAATCACCTCACTTTTTATTGTACTATTCATGGTATTATCATTCTTCGGTCTTTTAATGTTTTTCATGCTTCAATCTGTGGAAAAACTTGGGATGTGGAGCAGAATGACCGGCATTGATGGAATGGCTCTGTTATCAAAAGAGTCTCCCCTTGAATTAAATGAATTGGATCTTATAAAAAAATGGGAAGATATGATTAAAGAACTTCCCCAGAGTTATAGCCGTCAAGAGTGGAACAATTTAAGTGAAATGTTTCATGAATTACACTCCGAAAATCCCGATTTACAACGGATAAATGAGCTAAGAAAATACGCTCTTGAAGATTTTGTAGATTTGCAGAATTTTCTTGAGAAAGAGATACCCATGCAATGGAGGTCCATAAAATTCCTTCTTCTATTATTCTTTCTTATTACAGCCTTAATGCTGTCAGTAACTCTTTTACATATCTATGACACCCTAAAAAGTGAAACCCATGAAGAATTGGATGAAACCTATCAGAATAAAATGATAGAACAATTGGAAGAGGAAAGAAATACCCTGGCTTATCATCTTCATGACGAGATGGCCCAGGCCTTGGTATTCTTAAAAACCTACTTGGAATCTGAAAATCCCTATTACCTGAAATCCAAAAAAAACAAAGCAATAGAAATGACCTCAGAATTATTAGGGTCTGTACGTAATTTATCACAATCTCTCCGTGCACCCAACCGAAAGGAGGGCAGTAGCCAAGATATTCTCCAAGGTCTTTGTGAAGATATGAAAGACCTCTGTCCCCTGGATTTAGATTATCAATTTATTGGGATGAATCGGATTTATATTCAAGAGAAACAACTTTTGCATATTTATAGAATAACCCAGGAATTAATAAACAATGGCTGTAAACATTCCCAGGGTAAAAAAATGGAGCTGAGGTTTCTATTATCCCATCCTAATCTAATCATCAGTTATAGTGATGATGGCATAGGTCTAAAAAAATTAACCTCAATGATTGGAACCTCCAGAGATTCCATTGGAATTCCGGGGATTGAATACCGAACCAAACTATTAAAGGGAAACTGTTTTTTTTACAGTACTGCCCAGGAGGGAGGGGCAAAAATACGTATCGAAATTCCCCTAGGAGAAGAATTATGAGCTGTATCATGGTGGTGGATGACCACTCTTTAATTTTTGATGGTCTTAAAAATGTATTCTCACGGCAGAGACAATCGCTTCATTGTTATTATGGAGAAAATGAAGAACAGGCACAACAAATTATCGAAGAATATAAACCTGACCGAGCCATTCTAGATATAACACTAGGCCAGAGCAATGGCTTTGATCTTGCAAAAAAAATAAAAACCCAAGTGGAACATATCTTTTTTCTAACCATGCATCATTCCACCAGTTACCTTCTTCGGGCCTATAGAGATGGATATAAGGGATATTTTTTAAAGAGTGACTCCATGGATCTAATGGTGGCGGCTCTAACCTTTCCAGAACTAAAATATTTCTGGGCTGAAGAGAAGCAGATGAAAAAACTGGAATCCCAACAAAAAAAGATTGACGAACCCTACGAAAACCTGAGTCTGAGAGAACAGGAAATATTTCGTCTTCTTGCCCAGGGGCTTGGTTACAAAGAAATAGGCTATAAACTGGGCATCAGTTCCAAAACCGCCTCGGCCCATCGCTATAATATTTTAAAAAAGCTTTTGGTCAAAAATCAGGCAGAACTGGTTCATTATGCCATGGAGCTTGGAATTGTGGAGTATCCCCACCAGGACTAAGTTCCTCTTAGTCCTGAGAGGAATATTATTTTATTAGTTTTCTGCTTTCCAAATAATAGCGTTTTTCCTGGGCCTCGCCAATGGAAAAAGTCTTTCGAGGCAGGGAACCCTTTTTATCCACCAAGTCAAAAAATCTCATTTTATCGATGGAAGGCAGGTAAAATCCCAGATTTCCCTGGGGCCTTGAAAGTTCCATAAAGGCAGAATCTCCATGAATGTAATCCAATTCATCAATGCTATTGTTTTCTATCCAGGGGTCTAAAAATCCATGGAAGATCTCTGCGGTAAGCATATTGCTTTGGGATTTAAAGCGGATAAGTTTAAATTCGCTGCCATCATAACAGCCCAGAGTATCGTCCTGTGAGTCTTCCACCTCTTTCTTAAGGATCTCCAGATTATCTACCCTTTCCACCGAGGCAGATAAATTTGAAATTAAATCGTCCATCAATTTTTTTGTGTCTACATTAAAGAGAATTCGATGTATGGGTTCAAATATCAGACCAGTATCATGGATGTTTTCCAACTCAACCAAGGCATATCTAGCTGGATGATCCTTAACGCCCTTGGCCTTCATCTCTCGCCAGATTTCTTTGGCTGAAGCAAGGGAATGATTGCCGTCACCTATGGCGAACAAAAAGGGGCTTTGACCATTAAGATCTTCCAATATATCAGCCAATGCGGATAACGCCTGCTCTTCTTCTATGATCCACCCCTGAATATGACCGCCTTCTTCCATAAGGTCGAAATTATAAATTTCCTTTTTATCCTGAGATTCCGCTGCGGACATCAGTCTATTTTTAGGGTCATCCAGCAGTACCAAAATATGAGGTAAGTCTAATACGGCTTCCTTTCTAACAGCAATTCTAGGGGGAAGGCGGTCAAACACCGTAGCTTCTGTAGGACGGATAGTGCTTTGGGTGCCGGCTTTAAATTCATAGGCATCCAAATCCAGCGCAAGAACCAGGCCTTGCCGTTTTTTTACCCAGGGAGTGGAACGCTCCAGATAAACCAGCCCTTCACCCTTGGATTGAAGTTCCTTATCAAGATAGACCTTCATGGTATCATTGATCTTTTTTGTCTTTTCTTGAGCGTCTACCTGACCCAAATAACATTCGGGAAAAATAAGATTCAACGAGGAAGGTTCCTGTCCAACATTCTGTCCACAGCGCTCCCAATAATCCTTCTCTGAGGTAAATTGATCACAGGCGATGACCGACCATTTTTCCAATTTTTTATCTTTCTTAGGGAGCAGTATTTCGGGAACAAATACACCCAAGGCGGCTAATCTTTCTCTGGAGCTTTTCATTTATACACCTACTTATTTATGATTCTTGAAAAAGGCTGTCATATATTGAGTAAGAATTTCAACACCCTCAACGGTCATTCCGTTGTAAATAGAAGCCCTGCATCCCCCTACGGAGCGATGGCCCTTCAGTCCCAGCATTCCCTTTGCCAGGGCGCCGGTGAGAAATTCCTTTTCAAGTTCCTCTGTGGGTAGATTAAAAACCACATTCATATCGGAACGAACGTCCTTGGCAACGGGGCTTTTATAAAAAGTACCCATATTGTCAATGGCATTATATAGAAGGTCCGCTTTTTTGCGATTATGTTCTACAACGTAATCCATACCACCCAGACTAACCACGCGTTTAAGCACTTCGTTCATGGCCCAGATAGGGAACACAGGCGGGGTATTATATAAAGAATCCGCCTTAGCATGGGTTCGATAATCAAGATAGGCCGGCAAATTTTCATTACAACGGTCCAGTAGATCTTCCCGGATAATCACCATTGCCAAACCCGATGGGGCAAGATTTTTCTGAGCACCACCATAGATCATGGCAAATTTCTTTATATCCAGGGGACGACTGAGAATATCGCTGCTCATGTCACAGATTAAAGGCACATCTCCAGTATTGGGAAAATCCTTCCATTGGATTCCGCCAATGGTTTCGTTGGAGGTCATATGAACATAGGAAGCATCTTTATTAATTTCCAAGGTATTTGGATCGGGCAGACTCATAAAGCCATCATCGCTACCGTCGAAGATCACATTCACCTTACCCATTTTTTTTGCATCGGCCATGGCCTTTTTGGCCCAGGCTCCGGTGAGAGTAAAATCGCAGGGAGAATTATCCTGCAGAAAGTTTAAGGGAATCATGGAAAACTGTAGTGTCGCACCGCCGCCCAGAAAAAGAATTTTATAATTATCCGGGATCTGCAAAAGTTCCTTTAATAATTTCATGGCAGATTGATGAACCTCATCGTAGGTGCCGGAACGGTGGCTGGTTTCTATTAAAGAAAGGCCGCTTCCTTTATAATCTATCATATCCTCTGAAAGAGTCTGAAGTACTTCCATTGGAATTACTGAGGGTCCTGCAAAAAAATTTATCTTCCTGGCCATAAAAGCCTCCTTAATTTAATTCATCCCCATTATATTGAAGCTTAATATTATCATCCATACCCCTGTGTGATTTTATTCACATTATTAACCTTTTTAGAATTAACAACCATAAAAGAACCTATAATTCAATGAAAAACTGGAATTTGTAGATAATATTTGCTATAGTATTTTCCCATGACTATAGAGGCATTGCTTAAAAATCCACTTAAAACTCAACCATTGACCCAGGGGGAAGAAAAACAGATAGAACAGGCTGGATTACAGCCCTTTGAACTGCTGATCCTGGCTTGTAGATGCGATTCCCTTTCTCTTGCCCAACAGGCCATAGACCAAGGAGCTCAAGTGAATAGGCGTGACTATGAGAGCTGGACGCCCTTGATGCATGCTTCCTACCACAACAGCTGGAAGGTAATTCCATTGTTGATAAAATACCGTGCGGTACCCCATTTTCGAGACGATCAGGGGGATTCTGCACTGGATATTGCCCGATCAATGGATAGTCAGCACAGCCTGGATGAATTTAAAGAATCCCTAAATCGGGGACGATTAAAACAGGCAGGGTTATTTCTCCAGACCATGATTATCCTACGTCAGGAATACCAGAAGCCCCAAAAACTGCAAAGCCCCCAGACCCTGGCGTTGTGTTATATTGACCTGGGCTACGGATGGTGGCTTTCCGAGGAAAGATTGGATAAATGTTTCTATTATTTCAAAAAGGCCGCCCATCTGCATCCCAAAACGGGGGCATTCCCCTACGCCAGCCTACTCTGCTCCTGCGGCTATAGAGAAGAAGCCCTTTCGTGGTTATTTAAAATTGCCAAACGAAGATGGGGCAGTATATCCCTGGAAGATCTCCAAAACAATCAAGCCTTTTTCATTTTATTAGATGAGCCTCAATGGCAAGACCTTATTAAAATTTGGCCCCGCTGAATTAATCCCAAAGCCCTTACAATTGTCTTTGTTTCCGTAGCAGCTCTGCGCCGTCCAAACCCCAGGCCGAATAAACCCTCTGTCCCAAGGGCCTCAAAGTTGGAGATAAACTGGACCAGATTCGGCTTAATCTTTCCAAGATATTTTGATATTGAAGATATTGCTGATATTCTTCGGGCTTGGATTCACGAAGGATTAAAATGACCTCTTCAAGAGCATCGGCCTCGGCTTGCAGAGACGAGGCTTCTTCCCTAAATTGCCTCGCCAGGGTAAGCTGCTCTCTATCTTTACTCTGAAAATATTGCTGATTTGCTTGCCGGGCTGCCTGCTCTTTTTGAAGCACTTCCTGCTTTAGACCCACCCACTGAAGCTCCCTTTGAAAATACAGACCAGAATCGTTAGAACCATGGGTAATTTCCCATTGTTCCAGCGATGCGGCCAATTGATTGGCTTCCCTAAGTAATTTTATCTCATTTTTATAACTTTCCGGTAATACCGCTTCATCTAAATATTCCACCAAATCATTTGTCCGGCTATTACGTATCAGATAAAAGGCTGTTTCAATCCTTATGGCTCCCCTGGAATTCATAACCAGCCAGGGATCTTTTAATCTCCTAAGCAGGGTTAAGATTCTTAAATCCAATGGGGCATTTCCCTGTAAAAACAGACTATGTATTAGGTCTAATCCTTCATTATCAAAACGCATTAAACCCTTTTCAGCCAGGGCATTAAGACTTGATATATCCAACATCCAGATATCACGATAAAGATCTAGGGTCTTTTTATCATCAATTCGGTCCAAAATCCAAAGATAGGCCTGAAGCTGCGGTTCAAGAGCTTCTGAAAGGCTCGACGCCATATAGGGAATTACAGCAACGCCCAGGGACTGCAAATGGATGGCACTTCTTTGAGCAATATTACGATATTCAGAGGCTGTCAATTCTAATAAAAGAGGTATGGCAATCACATCATTCATTTGCTCTAGAAGCTGCAGAACTGTAAGAGTGTAGCGATATTCATTTCTATCCAACATTTCATATAGATAGGGAATTAGTTCTTCCTTAAAGTCATAAAGAGAACTGACCACGGTACCCCATATTTGCGGATCTGAGTCTTCCAAGCCCATTAAAATCAAGGGGATTAAATCTGGATCGTGATAATAGGAAAGGCAGCGGTAATATGCCTGACGCGATTGTCTTTGATCCTCCAACTTAAGCTGTTCCAAAAGAGGGTCATCATAGTCCAACAAACCGGAAAGGGTTTTTGCGGCCAATTGAGTTAGGGTTCTGCTTTCACGGTATAACAAAGGCACCACCAGCTCAGCACCTTCTGTATATTTTGCCTTTACCATTATATCTAATGCTACGGTGAGAAGTTCAAAGTCCAAATCCTGCAACCGCGGACCAACCCAGGGTAAAAAGGATTTTTGGTCCTGTAATAAGATCTCTCTGGCGGTGTCTGATACCTGGGGATATTCATCCAATGCAGCTTCTAAGACTGCAGTATAGAGTTTATCGTTTAAATTATAACTGGCCAGCAACAGACCTGCCAAACGTGTGGGTGGATCGTCATTACGGATCATTCTTAAAAGATAGGGATAATCCTTTTCTTTTACATCGATCCGAAAGCCCTGCTG
>JAQICO010000036.1 GCA_027858495.1 Spirochaetaceae bacterium | reverse complement strand
CCCTAATCTTTATTGACGATCCTGGAATATCAGAACCGGATGATTTAACATCTAATTTTATCCCCTATGAAGGCAGTTCCCAAATTGAATTGAATCTTGAAGATCCAACAAGCGATGGTGCATTGGTAATTTTAGATTCTAATATATATTATCTTTTAAGAAATTTGGATCTATCATCTGGAGAATCTTGGACTGCGTTAAAGTTTATCGAAAGCAATACTTTCAATATTGATGATGATGATATTCAAATCGATGAAAGGCTAGAACAGCCAGATCTGGATCTTGAATCCATTAGTAGTTATCAAATTGCCGTTGTTGCCTATACAGTAAAAGACGATTTCAGTTCAGGAGGTTTTAACAAATTATTCAGTGTCCCGGTTTGGATCGGAACCTGGAGCTTTTAAGGAAAGATTATGCAATCATTAAACACCTTTCTGTTTTTATTTTTAATCGCCATTCTCTCTTCTTTATTTCATGTCGTTATACTTAAAAAGAGATTGGTGGGTAAGTTATGGGCCGCCATGTTAGTCGCTCTTCTAGGAGCCTTTGTCGGGTATTATATAAGTTCCTTATTCCCTCTTGTTTTACCTTACCGTATGGGCATACTTTCTTTGTTTTTTGCCTTTTTATTAACACAGGTCTTTTTGTTCTTATTAAATTATTTTTCATCGTTAAATGATTATTAGTGCCACTTTAATAGCTATTAATAGATAATCTTCAATTTATATTTGATTTTACTATACTCAGATTAGATAATATTATTATGAAGAAACATATAGAAGAACTGGTTCGCTTTATCTATGGGAAGGAACAGAGTAGTTCCATTATGGAATCTCTGGAGCATCTAACCAGGAAATGGACAAGTAGTCTTATTTCTCCAGAAAAGATCTATGAAGATAGCCTTCCCTTGGATCAGCAGGATTCTGTGGTTATTTGTTATGGAGATAATATTCAATCATCCAATATAAGCCATTTCGCTAGTCTAAAAAAATTTGCCGACAAATATTTACAGGATTTGGTCAGCAGCATACATATTCTACCTTTTTCTCCCTATTCCAGTGATGACGGATTTTCTGTAATTGATTACCGAAAGGTGAATCCTCAATGGGGCGATTGGTCCGAGATGAAAGCCCTGGGAGAACATTTCCGCCTTATGTTTGATTTAGTATTAAACCATTGCAGTGTAAAAAGTGAATGGTTTAAGAAATTTAAAGAAATGGACCCTGTTTTTAAGGACTATTTTATTGTTCAAAATCCAGATACCGATTTATCCGAGGTGTTTCGACCCAGGGCATTGCCATTATTACATCCCTTCGATACCAATGAGGGGGTAAAACATATATGGACAACCTTCAGTGCAGATCAGGTGGATCTAAATTTTTCTAATCCTAGGGTAATGCTTGAATTCTTAGATATATTATTCTTTTATATCAGCCAGGGAGCACAGATTATTCGCTTAGATGCCATCGGGTTTTTATGGAAGGAAATTGGAACCAGTTGTATGCATCATCCCAAAACCCATGCCATGGTTCAGCTGTATAGAGCTTTGCTTGAAAGAGCGGCGCCATGGGTTGTTTTACTGACCGAGACAAACGTAGCTCATAAGGATAATATTTCCTATTTTGGGGAAGGGGATAACGAAGCACAACTGGTTTATAATTTTGCGCTTCCACCTTTAACCTTGGATGCTTTTTTACGTGGAGATAGCAGCCACCTAAAAGAATGGCTTTCATCGATGGATGTTCCTGCAGCACAATACAGTTATTTTAATTTTATGGCTTCCCACGATGGAATAGGTATTTTAGCCGCAAAGGATTATCTAAATCAAGAAGAGATGGATAATATGGTAAATAGTGTTCTTCAAAGGGGAGGACGTATTTCATATAAAAACACCCCTTCCGGAAAAATTCCCTATGAGATGAATATCAATTATTGTGATGCCCTGGCAGAACAAGAATTGCAAGATCCTTTAAGAGCTCAAAAGTTTTTGGCCTCTCAATCTTTGATGATCGCGTTATCTGGAATCCCCGGTATCTATATTCATTCTTTATTAGGTTCAGGGAATTGGCAGGAAGGTGTAGAATTGCTTGGGCAGAATCGCAGCATCAATAGAAAAAAAATAATATTAAAAACCTTGGAAGCAGAACTTAAGGATCCGTCTTCCTTTAGATCTCTGGTTTTTGAGGGTTTTAAAAGAATGTTGAAAGCAAGAAAATCTGCCAAGGCATTTCATCCGGCCTCGGAGCAAATTTTATTGGAAAGCAGTAACCAAAGTTTAGTCCTGTTGCGGCGATATAAAGATGAGTCAACAGTTTTGGTTATGGTAAACCTTGGAGACCATAGTATTACAGAAAATATAGCGCTGGATCCACTATGGATTGAGAAACCCCAAGAACAATGGAAGGAGCTTATTAATGGGAATCTCCAAGGAATTTCCCTGCAGGGAAACATTCTAAAGTCAAAAATTGAAGCCTGGCAGGTACTTTGGTTAAAACTTGTTTAAAAATAGGGATTGACCCCATTCCTGCCCTTTGATATTATGTCTCCACCGCCGGTGTGGTGGAATTGGTAGACACCCGGGACTTAAAATCCCGTGGGCATTATGCCCGTATCGGTTCAAGTCCGATCACCGGCAATTGGGCGGTCCTTTTAGGGCCGCTTTTTTAATGGGGAAATAAAATGTCCAAGATTGGAAAAAGAATAAGTAGAAAAATAGATAAAGGGATTTTTAAATTCAAACTCATCGAACCTGGAGATAAAATTCTATTGGGGATATCCGGTGGTAAAGACTCACTTACCCTGGCCTATAATCTCATAGAGAAATCCAAGGGGTGTCCAATCCCCTTCCAGCTGGAGGCAGTGAATATTGAGCCCGATTTTCCCAACGGGACCGGAGATAAAAGTTTTTTAGAACTTGTAAAAAGTTGGGGCTTAGATTGTCCTGTAATAAAGGTTCCTGTTAAGGCTCGGTTAAAGCCAGGCAAAACGATGAATTGTTATTGGTGCAGTACCCAGCGAAGAATGGAATTGATGAAGGAAGCCCAAAAGAGAGGCTGCAATAAAATTGCCCTTGGACATCATATGGATGATATTCTGGAAACATTTTTGATGAATATTGCCTATAAAGGCGAACTTTCAACCATGCTTCCCCTGATGAAGTATGATAAATATCCCTTCACTGTTATCAGGCCCCTGGCATACGTTCAAGAGAGTGAAATTATTCAATTCTCCAAGGATTTGGATTTTCAGCGAATCTCATGCAGCTGTAATTTCGATACCAGATCCCGTCGGCATCCAGCTCGAGATGCAATCAAATCTTTGTCCGATCATCCGTCGGTAAGAGATAGCATGTTCAAGGCCCTTGGCAATCCAAATAATCGATATATGTTTTAATATTTATAACTTAGGCTTCCACCGATCACTGCGCTGGTGTATTATATTTAATAATGGAAAATATCTTCATAGAATTGGAACAACGGGACATTCAGTCCAAGAAGTGCGAAAGAGCCTGTCTTATTGAAATACAAGAACAACGGGATAGTCCCCATCAGGCTCAGGCCCATTTAGATGAATTAAACAGCCTGGTTAGAACAATGGGCATAGAGCCCATTTGTTCCATCAACGTTAAACTTAGGCAGGCCCATAGAGCCACCCTGATAGGCACGGGCAAAATGCAGGAAATTGCAGAATTGGGCGAAAAGGTTGAAGCGGATATTTTTATTTTTGATTACGATTTAACCCCCACTCAACAGAGAAATCTCGAAGAATTTTACAATCAGCCCGTTATTGATAGACAAGAAGTCATTTTAGATATTTTTGCAGACCGGGCAAGCACCAAGGAGGCTATGTTACAGGTAGCCTTGGCTCGTATGGTTTATTCACTACCGCGATTAACCCGGGCATGGACCCATCTTTCCCGTCAACGGGGAGGTGCCAAGGGTAACAGGGGTAAAGGGGAAACCCAGTTAGAAACGGATCGACGTTTGGTGCAGGACCGAATCGCCAAGCTCCGTAAGGAGATTATCAAGGTAAGTAAAACCCGTGATATTCAGAGAAAAAAGAGAGATCAGATACCCTTTCCCTCGGTGGCCATTGTGGGTTATACCAATGCCGGAAAATCTTCCTTGCTCAATCTTTTAACTGGAGCCGATGTTCTAGTGGAAGACAAACTTTTTGCAACCTTGGATCCCACATCTAGAAAGGTTAAACTGCCCGGAGGGCGCGATATCATATTCACCGACACCGTTGGCTTTGTTCGTAAACTGCCTCACCTTTTAGTGGATGCCTTTATGTCTACCCTGGAAGAAGCTGCCAGATCGGATTTAATTCTTAATGTGGTGGATGGTTCTTCCGAGGAATGGGAATCCCATATGGAGACCACAGAGCAGGTACTCAAAGAACTTGGTGCTTGGGAGATTCCCAAGATACTGGTTGTTAATAAATCGGACCTAATGCAGACGCCATGGCAGAGCAGCATACCCCTTTTACAGGAAAAGGACAGTGTCCTTATTTCCGCAGCAAAAAATAAGGGGATAGAAGAGCTTATTCAAACCATAGAATCATATTTAAACCGCAGTAGACAAAGCTATGTAATACATCTGCCCACAGAACGTTGGGATCTCCATGGTTATGTCCATCGTAATGCGACGGTGGAAAAAGAGGAGTTTCTTGACGATCATATTCTAATTGAAGCCCAACTCTCTTCGGCCGATGCAAAAAGACTTGAACCATTTATAGTAAAAAATATTCAAGGAGCATCCGATAAATAGAATATGAAAATAGCTCATCATCATTTTTCTATCATATTACTTGTTTTGTTATTAACACTGCAATGCAAACCCCTTTATTTTGATGAACGTTATAAAACTATACCCGTTGATGAAATTCCCCATAGATCCCAGATGTCTATTAACCCATCGGATGTTTTAGAACCGAACCAACACTGGGAGGATCTGGAGCTTCAGTCTGGAGATAACCTAGGGAAATTACTCATTCCTTTAGTCCCCGATACAGCCTCACTTAACGGATTGATGCAGGCCATCTCAAACCAGGTGGATCTGAGAAGAATGCAGACCGGCCAGAAATTCCATTTATTATTTGCCGATGATATTTTGAAAGAACTGCAGATAATCAAAGAAAAAGAGATTATTTGTTTTACCCTTGAAGATACGGGTTGGCAAAGCCTGGTAAAAATTCGGGAATTAAACACCCTCATACGTTTTGCCAGGGGCGATGTCGATTCCAGCCTTTATAACGCTGCGGTGGATGCAAATATTCCCTTGCCAGTGCTCATGGAAATGATCCAACTGTTTTCCTTTGAAGTGGATTTCCAGCGGGATATTTACAATGGAGATTATTTTCAAGTAGCCTATGAGGATATCCTGGATGAGCATGGGAATTCCGTGGATACAGGCAGAGTGATCTTTGCTTATCTTTTCAGCAATGGAGCAACGGTCAAACACGAACTATATCGATATAAGGACTTCCAGGGGAATTGGGATTATTATAATTCCCTGGGGCATACTATTCGCCGTGAACTGCTTAAAACTCCCGTTAACGGTGCTTATATTTCCTCGGGTTACGGTATGAGGGTAAGTCCCTTTTTAGGCTATAGCAAAATGCATCAAGGTATGGATTTTGCGGCTCCCCAGGGAACTCCCATTTATGCTGCCGGTGGGGGTACTATAACCACCGCAGGTTGGAGTAATGTATATGGCTGGTATATTAAAATACGCCATGTAAATCATTATGAAACCCTCTATGGACATATGGTAAGCTTTCGAAGTGGATTACGCCGGGGCAGTAGAGTGGAGCAGGGACAGATTATCGGTTATGTGGGAAGCACAGGAATGTCCACGGGACCCCATTGCCATTACGAAGTTCACTATTATGGTGAACCTATCAATCCCTCCACCGTTCGATTCCCACCCGGAAAAATCCTTCAGGGCGAAGAACTTGAATTGTTTCAATTACATCGGGAAAGTTTAATTTCTTCCTTTCTTTAATGAATTTTATTGAGTAAGCGGTTATAATGATATTATGAAAAATTTCTTCCTACTCCTTGGGGCTTTGGCCCTTTTTTTATCCTGTAGTACCATAGCTGAAAAGGCCGCCATAGAAGAAGCTGACCTTTTGTTAACTTCTTTGGATAATAATGATTTAGATAAAGCGATATCCCTTACAGCTCGACCATTTCTCTTTGAAGGAGAGATTCTTCTCTCACAGGGATTAGTTTCCCAATTATGGACCGGTTTAGCATCCATGGGATTATCCGATGCTTCCATTGATCATGTGAGTCTAATCGATCAAGATAGCTATATGACCTTTGACAATTCCTGGGAAGCGGCAACCTGGTTTAATAAATATACCGATTATAAAACCCTTATGGTGTTTTATAATTGGCAGAATCGGGAAATAGTGCTGCTGGTGGATAGGAATAAAGCCACTCAGCGACGAATCCTTGGATTTTCAGAGGTACTCCCATGAAATACTTAATCAGCTCAATCTTTTTTCTTTTCTCCATCAATCTTATATTTTCCCTCAATGCAGAAATTGTTTATATAGAAGGAACCGTGGATATTCGACCTGGCAGTTCTTCCCTTCGAGAGGCCCAAATTGGGGATGTTCTGCAGCTTGGAGATACCATTATCACGGGAATGGACGGGTACTGTGAGTTAATCCTGCAACCGGGCAGTTCCATCGAAATCGATGGAGATACGGTTTTTGCCTATCAAAGAGGTTCCACCTCAGTGGATAAGGAACCGGAAAATATATTCCATATAGCTCTGGGGCGGGTATTGTATAAGTTCGGAATAATATCCAGTGATGAACCCGCCATAACCACACCTTCGTCCACCTGTGGAATCAGGGGAACCGAATTCTCCGTGGTTGCTGGTGCGGACGGACAAAGTCTTTATGTGGTAACCCAGGGAGAAGTGGCGGTGGAATCCCAAGGACAATCGGTTTCATTGACACAGCAGGAAGGGGTGGAAGTTTTTCGTGACGGCCTGGGGGCGAAATTTGCAGTGCTTCAAGGGAACATCGATTACAGCCTGTGGAGAGACCAAGCGGCAAACAGAGCCCTGGAGGATCCTGCGGGGGGTATGGCCTCTGTCATTACTCTATTGGAGGAAAACCTTAAATGGGCAGAGTACTTTTGGAATCTTTGGAATGATAATACTGCCGCAATGCAGGTTCTGGCCCAGGATATTTCAGCCCTACGTGATCAGGGTAATTCCGATGGGGCACAGGAGTTGGTGGATCAGCAGTTTCTTCCCCTAAAACAGCAGACCATCGCAGCAGCCCTGAACTACCGTTATTATGCCCTGAGTATTCTATCGTTAAGGCGTTATATGGTGACGGATTTCTATATTTCGGTAAGAACAAGCCATTGGCTCCAGGGATTCCCCCAGGATTTTTTGGATAGATACAATGAATTTACAAATCTCTACGAGAACAGGGTGGTACCCTTTCTTGTTGAAGCAGATATTTAATGAGGAGCATTACCATGAAAAAAATCTTAAATCTACTTTCCCTGGTTTTATTGGCGGCCCTTTTGCTGGGTTTAACATCCTGTGATATGTTGGCCGGCATAACCGGCGATACCCAGACCAAGGATCAGGTTCTATCGGCATTCTTCAGAGACGTAGCTTCTGAAAATTGGGGTAATATGTATACTCATATCCATCCTGATAATTCACTGAGTTCTCAGTTAGCTTCTGGGACAGCCTTTTCTACAGCCTATGGATCAGACGATTATGGGAGTCATCTAGTTACCTCGCAAAGTAGCAATACCTATTCTGTTAGTGTCACCTATGGAACAACCGGTTCTTATACTGAAACTTTTAGCTTTAAAGAAGACGGTGAAGACAACTGGTTGATTTTAAGCTTTACCGTAAACGGTACCA
>JAQICO010000180.1 GCA_027858495.1 Spirochaetaceae bacterium | reverse complement strand
CATTTATGTATGATCGTTTTAATATATATTAATATAAAAGCTGGAATCTGCATCGCTAAACTTCTAATCATGCCGTCAAAAGTTATACCTCATTGCATGGATTCATTATAGCCACACATAACCAAGTAAACCTGTGCCTTCAGTGTGGTTTATTTGAGGTATGTTTGTGCCGTAAACAAAAATATCTAATCATCCTGAGGACGTGAATACTAAGGTTTTTGACTATACAACAGCTGAACATAGTTTGTTTCTATGTTAGAAGAACTCTAAATTATTACCTACAAAGAAAATATAATGTCAAAAAAAGCGGCTATGATGAGTTCGTATTTTTAAATGCAAGGATACTTTAATGCTTCTGAAGTTTTTTCTTGACAGATTAAAAACTCAGAGGTACCATTTTTGTGCATAGTTTGTTTCGGCAACAAAAGACTGGAGCGGCTGCAATAGCTGGTTAAACCAGCCAATCTATTGAGGAGTTAAAGAGGAATGAAAAAATTTTTAATTTGGATGTTACTATTGATTCTGACTGTACTGTTTAGTGCGTGTCAGCAACCTGTCGGGTCCACACAGAGTGGCGATGGCAGTTCCCGTGCCCTGGAGGATTTTGATCCGGGCAACGGATGGTCCATGGTATGGAACGATGAGTTTGAGGGCTCCTCCCTGGATTCTTCAAAGTGGAATTACGATATTGGCACCGGTATTGGTGGCTGGGGGAATAACGAGCTTCAATACTATACCGATAGACAGGACAATGTTAAAGTTGAAAACGGAGAATTGGTTATTACTGCAGTTCCTGAAGTCTTTGGAGGAAAACCCTTTACGTCAGGAAAAATCCATACTCAAGGAACTTATAGTGTCCATTATGGTAAAATTGCAGCTAAGATAAAATTGCCCGAAGGTGATGGAATGTGGCCGGCCTTCTGGATGCTTGGGCAGGATTTTGATGGAAATAACTGGCCTGCAATAGGTGAATTGGACATTATGGAACTCAGAGGGGGAGAAGATAATGTAGTCATGTCTACCGCCCATTGGGACCATAACGGCGGGTATGCCATGTATGGGGAATCCTTTACCCAGGAAGAAAATTTTTCCCAGGATTATCATATCTTCGAGTTGGAATGGAACGAACAGTATGTCTATGGTAAGGTTGACGGAGAAACCTACTGGACCTTGGATAACTTTTGGGCTGAAGAGGGAGACGATCCCGATCCTAAGGCAAAGAGTGAATTTCAATTTCCCATGTATATGATTCTTAATTTAGCAGTTGGCGGGGATTTCTTTGATCCTTCCATTCAGGATCCCGGTCTGGTGACCTCCGATATGCCTCAAACCATGGAGGTGGATTGGATCCGTGTGTTTGAACATCCCGATACCAAATATGATCCTTGGACACCAGGCGGAGAATCTGTTGCGATTTTCAGTGAAACCCACAGTGCCAATGATTTGATTGCAGAGGATGAATGGACTACTGTGGATACCTGGGCTGAAAGTGTGACCATAGAGACCACCACAGAGGCCAGTGAAGGTTCTGAGGGCTGGAAATTGACCGTTGGTTCCGCCGGTTGGATGGGCTTTGGAGTCTCTTCTCTGCAAGGAAAGGATTTTTCTAATTTTGCCGATGGCTATATCCGATTTGATATTAAGACCAATTCATCTGTGGGCTATAAGCTAGGAATGCGTTCTGGGCCCATTATGGAAAATTGGATCAATTTGGACTCTGGTTATGGATATGTAGCAGATAATCAATGGCATAGCGTAAGTGTTCCTGTGGCGGATTTTCTGGCTCAAAACCAATGGTTTAACATAAGTCAGTTATCCCTGCAGTTTATGTTTGCCGGTCAGGGAGCCACCAACGCAGGGGATATAATCTATATGGATAATATTCACTACTGGACAGATAATCCCAAGGGTACAACCACAGTTTCTACTCCCAGTTTCTCACCATTACCCGGTACCTATTCATCGTCGGTTGATGTCTCCATGGCTTGTTCAACGGAAGATGCGGTGATTCGTTATACCACCGATGGAAGTGAAGTTACATCCAGTTCTGCTCAATATGTATCTCCTATCTCTGTTGGGAGCACTTCTACTCTCAGTGCTAAGGCCTTTAAAACTGGAATGAATGACTCCTCGGGAATTACAGGTCAATACATCATCAATGATGTTCAACAGGTGGCCACTCCAGGTTTTACTCCTGCTCCTGGTGAATATAGCTCCTCGGTAAATATTTCTATTCAATGTGACACCGCCGATGCAACTATTCGTTATACCACCGATGGCAGCACCGTTACTTCCAGTTCTGCTCAATATGTTTCACCCTTTGCGGTGGAAGATTCATCCACCATAAAGGCAAAGGCCTTTAAGTCTGGAATGAGCGATTCTTCAGAAGTCTCTGGGCAGTATGTGATAAGCACTATTCAAACTGTTGCGGCTCCGGTGATAGGTCCTGCATCGGGAAGTTATACTTTTCCCATGGATATCACTATAGATTGTGCCACGGCTGATGCAACCATATTCTATGCGGTTGAATATGATGATTATGTAACAGAAATAGGCCCCTATAGCGGTGTTTTCTCCATTGACAGTAATGCAACTGTAAAGGCCTACGCTACCAAGTCAGGTTTTATAGATTCTGCATGGGTGAGTAACCAATACAGCGATAAGGATGTTCCCTATCAATGGGGTGTCATTGAAAGTGGTTCAAATGTAACGATTTGGTTTGAATCTGCCGAGGGTTCTAGCTGGGTGGATGCTCATTATAAGATTAACAACGGCGGTCAGCTCAATGTTCGTATGATCAATGTTTCTACTGGTCGTCAAGAGTATGATCTAGGCTCTCTCAATGATGGAGACACCGTAGATCTATTCTTTACCTATGAAGTCAATCAATTAGCCAAGGACACCCCCTGGGAATCTGCCGTTATCAATGGAGAAGTTATTGAGCCCACAGCCAATCCTGTGATAGCCCCTGCTGGTGGATATTATGAAACTTCCGTAATGGTGACCATGAATTGTGATACAGCTAGCGCGTCTATCTATTACACAACCGATGGTACAGATCCCGATGAAAACTCCATGGTTTATACCGGTGGAATTACCATTTCTGCAAATACTCTATTGAAAGCCCGGGGTTATTCTGCCAATGCTGATCCTTCTGAGGTGGTTCAAGCTAATTACAGTTTTCCCGCCGCAGAGTCACTGATTATTGACGATTACAGTAGCTCTCAGCAGTGGTGGCAGGGACTGAACGATTTAGGTCAATCCATCGAAACCCTTGGGGGTATCTATAATTTGGAAGGTAATAATAATCTCTATTTCTTCTTTAACGGTGGATCCAACTCTGAGGAAATCGTTAATAATGTAAATGCCAGCATCGCTGGATATTCAACCTTGGTTCTCACCATCAAAGGCGGCTCGGGTGGAGAAGAATCCATGGTTGAAATTGTTCTGGATGACGGTAGTGAACACAGTGTAGATCTAAGCTCCTTTGGTAATTTAACCACGGCTTATAAGGACATTTCTATACCACTTTCTAGTTTTAACGCCGATACTTCCTGGATCAATGATATTTCTATCCGAGGTACGGGAACAGCAAAAACTCTTAGAATAGATCAAATCTCTCTGCAATAAAATGTTTTTCTAAGGTTGTTTGAGCCCGCTGATTGAATATCCGCGGGCTCTTTTTTTTCAAAAATATTTAAGGCGATCATTGGACGTGATAAGAACCATGGTATTACAATTAACCAAAGGGGGATTGGGCCATCCTATATAAATGGGATAGTCCTTTGTATCATTGACTATGAAAACACACATATTTTTAGCCTTCACAATGCTTATTTCTCTATTTAATCTATCAGCGCAAGAACCTCTTTTCATAGATCGAGACATAAATATAGAATGTATAAACGACGATAAAGAGGGACGGTATTCTTCCTTTATCCATCTGGAACATACCTCTGAGGATGGAATCATCATTCATACTCAAAGCCAACGTTATGATTTTTTGTCCATACAAGACCATGATATGAAGGTCCAAATAATACAGGCTCAATATTATCATGAATACTATGCTGACCTGGCCGGACTATGGTTTTTTCGTTTAAAAAAAAATCAAAACGGATCGTACCGGCTTCAACGGACCAAGGCAAGTGGTCGAGAGAGGGATCAACAAATAGAATTAAATGCCCTGGGAGATTTTGGTCTTATGAAGTTTTTGATACCCTGGGAATTTTATCACCGGGGTGTGCCCCAGGAAATGGCGCTGCGTTTATACGAGCCCTCTAGAAATATGGAATACCGTATGGGCTTTCAGATTGAAAGGCTGGATATTGAAAAATTGCCCACTGTGTATAGTCAATATCAATTCCCCGAGGATTGGAATGAAATATTGCAATCGAAACAGCAGGTCTATGTCGCCCAGGGGAAACTCTTAGGATTCCCTGGAACGGTTTATCCTCATCCTTTTATCATATTGATGGATCTGAATTATAATGTTTTGCTGGAATGGGGGGGAAAACCGGATAAACCTTATTTTACCCGGTATATTTATCAGGAAGATCTACCATAATTTGTTAGAAAATTTGCAACAGTAAAAAGATTCCTTTAGTCTTATAAACATAAATCTGGAGGTTTCTATGAAATTCAATCTTTTGATATTCATATCGCTTACCTTTTTATTCAAGACCTCTATAATACTACGGGCGTGAGCCCGTAGTGCTTTTACTGTTTCAGTCCTGTGAAGGGCTTAACAGCCTAGTCTCTGCAACCAAGGACGATTCGGTAAGCTCTGAGTTGTTTAAGGATGTAGAGATAACCATTGAAGGTAACATTACTTCGGTGGATACCGACGAAGCTCTGGAAGGCATGACCGTTGCTGTTCTGGAATATAGCGGTAGTGATGTAGTAGTTGTAACCCTTGGTTCTGCCACCACCGACAGCTCGGGGGATTATTCTATAGATGAGACTATGGTATTAAAGGTGGATGAGTACGAATACCGTCTTTCCGTCTCGGATTCCAATGAAAAATATTATACCAATGATTCTACAATTCTTTATGTCCTGCGGGATACGGATCTTACCGGATATGATGTGCAGTTGGTGCCGAAGAATCCTATTAGCAATACCACGGTTCAGGGAGTGGTAAAAAGCGGTATTAGTAGAACTACAGGAGTTGCCGGTGTATCCATTATATTGACCGATGTTTATGATTCTTCCCAGATTTTTACCACTACGACCTTGGAAGAAGACAATAGTACGGAAACCCTGGAAGCTGGAACCTATAGTGTGGAAGTTCCCGTATCCAGTTATAGAATAACCTTCGACGGAAGTGCTCTGGATACCCAGTATATTTCGGAATACTCCGATGAAGTATTAAAAAATGCAGCAGTAAATAACCTGGGTACCCAATTTATCGTTCCGCAGATTCCCGATGGAGAATTTCGAATTGTACTGCAATGGCAGAACAGCGGTGGTACCGAATACGATCTTAATACCATGTTGGATCTGTTTCGGCCGGATTTTCAGGTAATCAACAGCGCCGGGCCTAACGCCGATAAGGTTCAGATCAATTCCAGTTTTTCTCTAAATCCCGGTACGGGATTCGCAGAGGAAAGCTCCTATTGGCCTATATCGGTGGTTCCCTCTCCTGAAAGAGTTATTATTGACTATTATTCACCGGAACCTCCCGGTGCAACCGATCCCTCAACCCGATTGATGGTTGGTGGAAATAGTGTTATCGAAATCGACCGGGATGAAACCCAGGAATCACCCATTGAAATCATTACTATCCGTCAGGAAAATCCCTTAACTTCATACCCGTCAAATATGCTTTATTATTATAATTATGCCGATGGAGGAGATATCAATGAACATTATCCCATCGGTGTTTTAAATATGGTTGTAAACCTTAATAAAGATTCCGGTGAGAATATTAACATTTACGATTCCAACGCAACGGTGAAACTCTATGCTGGTAGCCAGTTTCAGGGGTCCTTCCATGTTGGTTCCTTTTATCCCAAGCTAGGTGAATCCAATGTTATTTCCTGGGATGTGTTATTCCTTGAAATGGGGTATACAAATCAGCATCCTACGGATTCCACAGAAATATATATTCGAGCCGTTCCCTTTGTTAGTGTTTCCTCCCAGACCTCTCCCTGGGACCAGCCTGCCTTTATTTCCCAGGCATTGTACGATACCGACGGAAGCGGAAATATCACCGGTACCCATAATATGTGAACCATCATCACAGTTCTTTACGATGAAGATTGGGGGCTTTTAGCCGGAACCCAGCAGGGCGATGTTTATGCTCTTTGGAGAAACCAGGATATAGTTGAGGATTTGTCAGCCAATTGGACCAGATCCGGTCCAGTACTTGATATTGAATTATACCAGGGAGTACCCTTCATTCTTACGGATACTCTTGGATCTGGAGTGGTTCGAGAACTATGGCTTGCAGAACCTATCGTTGGAGGTATTAATCCTCCTCCTACTGATGTCAATGTTATCTACGCAAATAGTAGAACTCAGGATGGAGCATTCTACGCCGGAGCCTCCGATGGATTATACACCTTTGAATGGGATACAGG